>CAJZFF010000248.1 GCA_915069725.1 uncultured Actinomyces sp. | reverse complement strand
AGGCGGCGGACTTCTTGCTCATAAGGCCAGCCTAACCGTAGTGGTTCTGCCACGGACAGAGCCTGACATCGATGACTCTACGACGCGAGCAGGGCTCCCGGACGGCTCAAGCCTCAGAAGATAAACGCCAGCGTGGCAGCCAAGTTCGGCTCGCGCCCATCGAGTAAGACACCGGCACGCAGCTATAAGGCGGGCTAGGCAGATACGACGTCTTGAAGGTTGTCGAGGAAGCTCCTGATGACCTCGGCACCGCTCGCGAGCGCGTCAATCTGTTCCTCGACGTCGCGGAGCCGACGGCGCAACTCGGGTGCAACGGAGGGGCAGGCTCTCAGCGCACCGCTTTCCGTGGCGCAGGGGAGCACCGTCCTGATAAGTGAGAGCGGAAATCCGGCATGGGACAGCGCAACGATCTGGCGGGCGACTAGAACCTCTCCGGCACCGTAGTCGCGATAGCCATTGTCACAGCGCGCGGGCGCCAGCAGCCCCTCAGCCTCATAGTAGCGCAGCATCCGCGGGCTAGTGCCAGCGTGTCGGGCAGCTTCGGTGATGCGCATACGCCCCTCTTCGATCAACTTACTGGACCGCGCCAGCATCTCTTGACATTGACATCACTGTCAAGGCTTAGCGTTGAGGCGCTCTCAACGGACTGGAGGACGTTATGGAACGAAAACTATCACTACTCGGGTTCGCGGTTATGTTCCTGATCGGCTCGGACACCTTCGTCGTCGCGCCACTGCTGCCGTCACTGGCCAAGGCATTCGACGTGTCGACGACGCAGAGTGGCTGGCTGGTCAGCGTCTATGCGATCGGGTACGCGCTCACCGGGCTGCTGTCCGGGCCGATCTCGGACCGAGGTAACCGCAGGATCATTCTTACACTTGGGATGGTGGTCTTCGCGTTGGCAACAGCCGCCTGCGCAGTCTCCCCAGGATTCTGGACGATGTTCATCTTCCGTTTCATCACTGGCGGCGCGGCGGCCATCGCCGCACCGCAAGTGTGGGCAATGATCCCCACCCTCGTCGGCCCGGATCAGCAACATGTTCTGCGCGTCATGGGATATACAACCGCCGGACTGTCCATCGCTCAGGTTGTCGGGGTCCCTCTCGGAAGTCTCCTCGCAATCATCGACTGGCGCATCATCTTCCCCATTATCGGGGTCTGCTCGTTGGGGCTGACAGTCACGCTCTGGTACCAGATCCCTGATCTCCATCCCACCGCGGCAGCTAAGAAAGTGCCGTACCTGACCCTGCTCCACGCACCACAAGCCTTCACACGATTCCTGTCCTACCTCGCGTACACGCTGGCATTCTTCACCGTATTTACCTACGCACCGACCTGGTTGGAGGACGGTCTGGGCACCTCGAAAGTCACAGTGGCGCTCATCGTCCTTGCTGGCGGGATCGGTAACACGATCGGCAGCCTTTTCGGCGTCCGCCTGACCGGCCGTATGACCCCTGTCCGAGCCATCTACCTGAGCGCCGTAGTGATGGGCATCGCCTACCTGGTACTCGCCGCCTCCCCAGCTCCGATCGTTGTGGGACTGGTATTCCTGCCTCTCTTCGCCTGCGGAGGCGCAATGCTCAGCGTCCGTATGCTCCACCTGCAGCAACTTGACAGCACAGCACGCGGTACCATCTCCACCCTCACCAGCGCGGTAATGTACCTCGGCACAACGGTGGCAGGGCTTATCGGCGGTCCACTTCTCACTCTCACCGACAACTTCGCCGCTATCGGCATCACCGCATTCTTACTGAGCACCGTCAGCGCACTTATGATCCGTCCAAGCCATCTCAGAACTGAGGTCGATGTCTGACACCGATTCATCATTGTGCGGAACCGTGATGCGCAACCAGTTCTGAGCCGATACGGGCGAGTTCAGACCGCGGGTAAGGTGGTGACAAGACGTCGATGCGGTCACCCCACCCCGCAAGCCTCTCAGCCAATCCGACTAGCATGTGGGCGCGAACTTCAACAACGCTCACGTCACCCTCCTCAAGGAGAGTGAAATACCTTCCGAACTGATAACGCAGCACAGGAATGATCGACGAGTGCACCCGCAGCACCGCAGCAACCCCAGACCGCTTTCCCTCAATGACGTCCGCTTGAGCATCCCAGTAGGCGGCGACATCGAAATTTTTCGGAGGGTCGAACACTTCATTCGTCACGACCACCTCCTCAAACCGCGATACTCGATATATCCGCATCCCACATTCACCATCAGCGATGAGGTACCAGACACCTACCTTATTCACCAGCCCCAGGGGAAGCAGACGCCGAACACTACACTCCCCATTTTTTGACTGATAGGAGGCAACCACCACTCGGTGCTGGGCGACGACATCACAAAGTTGGCTTAGGCCCGACGTTGCATCAGCCGTCAACTCACCCCAGGCAACACGGTCATCATGAACTGCCGTCATCAACCGTTCAGCCTCATCACGCAGAGAAGACGGTAAGGCCTGGATAAGCTTCATCGTGGGCACCCGAGTTTCTGGGTCCTTCAGTGCCGCCGTTCCTAGCATCCGCGACAGCGCTCGCGCCTCGCCCGCAGACATACCAGTCAGATCAGTTCGAGCACCTCCAACAAGGCGCCAGCCACCACCTCGCCCCGGCTGTGAGTAGACCGGGATTCCCGCCGTCGAGAGGGCTTCGAGGTCTCGTCTGGCAGTAGCTGGCGAGATCTCGAGCTCCGCGGCCACCTGGGAGGCAGTCATCCTCCCACGCGATTGGAGGAGCAACAGGAGGACGATCAGACGGTCTGCACGCACACTAAAGATCATCTCAGACAATGGTGCGCACCGGATGAGCACTTTCAGTTCTAGGTTGGGTGCCACAAGGCATCTCACCGAAAGGACACGCCATGACCATCCTGCAGGGACTCACCACGATGGTTCTTACCGCTGATGACGTCGATGCCGCCTCTCGCTGGTACGCAGACCTGCTGGGCATCACTCCGTATTACCGCAGTCCACAAACCGGCCCTTGCGCCTACACCGAGTTCCGCATCGGTCCGGACGAGGACGAACTGGGCATCATGGATCGCTCCTTCATGACACCGTCCCCGGGTTCGACAACATCACCCATCACCTACTGGCACACCGACGATATTCACACGACGTTCACCACCCTCGTTGCGCATGGGGCACGTACTCACACTCCCACCACCTCACGCGGAGGCGGGTTCACAACAGCATCTATCGTTGATCCGTTCGGGAACACGGTCGGCATCATGCACAGTCCTCACTGGAGGGCGCGCCACTAGAGATGGGGACCACAACACTTCAGCGGCCCCAACGCATGTCGCGATACGGTGTCCACATGGCTCAGCTCATCACTCCCGCCATCTGGTGCAACGGCAACGCCGACGAGGCCGCCCAGTTCTACGCAGATGTCTTCCGCGAGGCCCGCGTCGTCGAGCAGGCACCCGGGCTCGCGGCCACGGTCAGCATCCATGGCTTCCGTCTCTCGCTCATCAACGGCGGCGACCAGTACGCCCCGAACCCGTCGATCAGCTGCATCCTGAACTTCGACCCGCTCCTGTTCGGTGGCGAGGACCAGGCCCGGGCCTACCTCGATGAACTCCACGAGCACCTGTCCACCGGCGGTGTGCTCATGGAGCTGGGCGAGTACCCCTTCTCGTCGCGCTACGCCTGGGTCCGCGACCGCTTCGGCATGACCTGGCAGCTCATGCTCACCGACCCGGCCGGCGAGCCGCGCCCCTTCATCCTGCCCTCCTTCATGTTCGGCGGCACCAACCACGCCAACGCCGAGGAGGCCACCGAGGCCTGGATCAACCTGTTCGACGACGCCCATCGCGGGGCCCTGTACCGCTACGAGGAGGGCGGGCCGATGGAGGCGGGAACGGTGATGTTCACCGACTTCACGCTGCGCGGCATCTGGATGACGGCCAGGGACTCGGGGGCCTCCCAGGACCTCACCTTCACTCCCGGGGTCTCCATGATCGTCTCCTGCCGGGACCAGGAGGAGATCGACCGCTACTGGGCGGGGCTGTCGGCCGTGCCCGAGGCCGAGCACTGCGGCTGGTGCGTCGACCGCTGGGGCGTCTCCTGGCAGGTCGTCCCCCACAACATCGCCGAGCTCATGGCCGACGCCGCCACGCGCGAGAAGATCCTGCAGATGGGCAAGA
>CAJZFF010000247.1 GCA_915069725.1 uncultured Actinomyces sp. | reverse complement strand
GTGGTCTCCGGCATCCCCGAGCCCGGCGAGCAGCCCGCGACGGCGATCCGGCGCGAGTGCCTGGAGGAGACCGGCGTGGACGTCGAGATCCTGGCCCTCATCGGTGTGGAGGCCGGTCAACCGATCTCCTTCCCCAACGGCGACAACTGCGTCTTCATGGACATCAACTTCGTGGGACGCCCCCGCCCGGGCACGACGGCGCGCGCCCACGTGGCCGACGACGAGTCCACGCACGTGGGCTGGTTCCGCCCCGACTCGCTCCCCGAGCCCCTGTCGGACTCCAGCGCCGCCCGAATCAGAGCGGGCCTGTCCTGGCTGGCCGACCCGGTACCGGGAGCCCGCTTCCGCCCCGCATTCTGACAGCGCCCTCCTTCCTCCGGCCAAGGCCATTCCAAGCGTGCGGGAGCCGGAACCCTGTCCCCGCACGCGCAGACGGCACCCACCGGCGGAAAAATATCCCCCGGCCGCGACGGAGGTAAGGCGGTGGTCAAGCCTCGGGCACCTCGATGCCGACGCGCCGGAGGCCCTCGGCCTGCTCGCTGCCGGGGTCCAGGGGCCTGGCGGCGGTGAGGACGACGCGCACACCCTCGGGGGTGGCGACCTCGACCTCCCGTGAGTTCCACGGGGTGATGCGCGGGCCGGTGACGCTGCCCGGTCGGAGCCGCTCGCAGGCCTTGGCGATCTCGTCGATCTGGGACAGGACGCAGGCGAAGCTGACGCTCATCGCGGGGCCGGTGGCCGGGGTGGGCTCCTGCGGGGCCGGAACCAGGAGGACGTCCTGGAAGGCCCAGCGGCGCAGGTGCACCAGTCGGCCGGGAATGCTGAACAGGGTGAAGAAGCCCAGTGCCTCCGTCCAGAAGTCGACCGAGGCGTCCAGGTCCAACGTCGGGACGGTGATGAACATCGGCATACCGTAAATGCCGTGGAAGGGCTCCGGCGGCCGGGCGTCCTCAGCAGGGACAGGGACGGGGCTCATCTCGAAGGCGTTGAAAGTGCTCATGCGCGCAGCCTCATCCCTCACGCCACGTAAGGTTCAAGACAGATCCGAGTTGCGGTTCCATCTACTCACCACCGCTGCCGACGGCCCCGCAGCGGGGCGACATCATAACGGCATCATCGCGGAGGCGACGAGGTTGCTGCGCGGCAGCGGCTCGTCACGAGCCAGCGCCCGGCACCAGTCGTCAGTGGTGGCCACCGCCGCCCAGTTGGAGTGCAGCAGCGCCATCATGGTGGCGTGCACCGTGCGAGCATTCGCCCTTCCGGCGCAGTTGCGCAGGTTGATGGCGCCGACGGCGTCGGAGAGCACCTCCGTCGTCAGGCCGATCGTCTCGCCCCAGGCCGCTGAGGCCAGGATGCAGTTGTTCGCCATGAACCCGACGAGCGTCACGGTGTCAACGTCCTGCTCGTGCAGCCACGCGGCGAGGTCTGTTCCCGCGTAGATCGACCCGCGGCGCTTGACGACGCGCTTCCACTGGGCAGTCCGTCGGCGCTCGATACACGGGCAGAGCTCGAAGCCCTTCCCGCCGGGGTTGAAGATCGTGCCGCCGGGCGGGCCAGCGTGCTGCACGCAGGCCACCGGGAGGCCGGCGTTCTCGGCGACGTCAAGTGCCCGCTCGATCCGCTCCAGGCAGTCGCTCAGGCTCGGGTGGCGGATGCGCAGCGGCAGGTGGGCGTACTCGTTCTGCACGTCGACCAGGACGAGGGCCCGGTGAGGGGCGGTTCGGACCAGTTCATCGAGATCAGTCACGGTGTCTCCAAAGGTGTGCGCCTTGGCGCAGTGGTTGCGTGGTGACCCCCAGGATGTGCGGTCGGACCGACACCCACCAGTGGCACATATGCTATTCACCGATGGTTTCACGCCAATCCGCTCAGGCGTGCCGATGCGGCGCAGGGCAGGACTCACTCAGGGAGGTCTCATGCACATCGCCGTCTACGCCTTCGACGGCGTCGCCACCTTCCACCTGTCGATCCCCCAGATGGTCTTCGGGACCGTGAGACAGCTGGGGCTGGCGGACTGGCGGGTCTCGTTGTTCACCACCACCTCCGGGGCGGCCGCGCCCACGGAGGACGTCACAGGTCCCGAGGCCGCCGTGAGCGCCGAGACTCCCGCACCGCCAATGCACCGGGAGGATCCGGCATCCTTGCCCTCCTCGCTGCCCACCCTCTCCGTCCGCACCTCGGAGGGCTACGTCCTCAGCGGCCTGGGCGGTCCGGAGCTGGCGGGGAAGGCCGACGTCGTCGTGGTACCGGCGTGGTTCGCCGACGGGCGCGCCGCGGGAAGGGAGCTGTACTCACTGCTGAAGGCGGCGCACGCCCGGGGCGCGAACATCGTCGGCCTGTGTCTGGGGGCGATCCCGCTGGCTGAGGCCGGCCTCATCGGTGAGCGCCGGGCGGTGACGCACTGGCGGGCCTTCGAGCCGATGGCGCGCGAGCACCCGGAGATCGCGCTGGATGAGTCGGTCCTCTACGTGGACCACGGCGATGTTCTGACCTCGGCGGGTGCGGCGTCGGGCCTGGACGCCTGCCTCCACCTGGTGCGCACGCACCTGGGGGCGCAGGCCGCCAACGAGGTCGCGCGTCAGCTCGTCATCGCACCGCATCGCGAAGGCGGGCAGGCACAGTACATCGAGCGGCCGGTGCCGCGGCGCGCCGACGACGACCCGATCGGCAGCACGGTGGCCTGGGCGATGGAGCACCTGGGCGAGCCGCTACCCGTGGAACGGCTGGCGAGGAAGGCGCAGATGAGCACCCGCTCCTTCATCCGCACCTTCCGGGAGTCGACTGGCACCGCACCTGCAGCATGGGTTCGCGCGCAGCGGGTGCGCGAGGCCCAGCGCCTTCTGGAGAGCACGGACCTGGCGATCGAGCAGGTGGCCTCAACCTGCGGCTTCGGCAGCGCCATCACTATGCGCCAGGCCTTCGCACGGATACTGAGCACGACGCCGTCGGCCTACCGACGCCGGTTCTGCACTGTTTCTCCCGACCCCGCCGAGATGTGAGGCCACACTGACATCCGAGGCCACACCGCCGGCGACATCGATGGGGAGGACATCGACGGGGACGTTCCGCGCGGCGGGGTGCCGTCTCTTCCGGACGGGGACAGCCCACGCGTGCAGGGACGGGATTCCTGTCCCCGTACGCGTCGATGGCACCCGCCGGCGACAAAGTGCCCCCGACGGCGTCGAATGCCCCCGTCAGTGCGAGGGGCTGTCTGCACCTCGACTGGCTAGGACGCCGGCACGGCCACCCCCGCCAGCACGCGCCCTCTCACTCCACGGGCGGCTCGACGACGAGCGGCGCCTCACCGGGGACGCACACCTCGGCGCAGGGCCTCTGCACCCCTTGGTATGATCCGAGTATGACTCAGAAGATCGCGGTGAGCCTCCCAGACGAGCAGGTCATCTCGATCCGTCGCGCGGTCGAGCAGGGCAGGGCTCCGTCGGTGTCGGGCTTCATCAGCGCGGCGGTCGCCCGTGTGCAGCGGGAGGACAACCTCGCCCAGCTGCTGGACGACCTTGATCGCGAGCTCGGTCCCGTCGATGACGCGGACCTGGCCTGGGCGGACAAGGCGCTGGGACTGGCGTGACCACGACCAGCAGGAGGCGCGTCAAGGGCCTGACCCTCGACACCGGCGCGCTACTCGCACTTGAGCGCGGAGACTCGCGGGTCCGCGCACTCCTTCGCCGAGCACTGGAGACGGGCCTGCCTCTGAGCGTGCCAGCCGGCGTCGTAGCACAGGCCTGGCGGGGCGGTCCGCGGCAGGCCCGCGTCGCACGACTGCTGGCGGATCCCACTGTGCACGTGGCACCACTGGACGACACGACTGCACGAGCCGTCGGTCTGCTATGCGGACGCAGCGGCCATCGGGACATCGTTGATGTTCACGTCGCCCTACTGGCGGAGGAGCAGGGGCACACCGTGGTGACCTCCGACCCTGAAGACCTGAGCGCCGTCCACCCCAGTCTCCCACTCATCACGGTCTAGACGAGCGTCGCAAACCCCTGCTGCAAACCCCTGCCGGCGACATCGACGGGGACATTCCACGCGGCCAGGTGCGGTCTCTTCCGGACGGGGACAGTCCACGCGTGCAGGGACGGGATTCCTGTCCCCGGACGCGTCGATGGCACCCGCCGGCGACAAAGTGCCCCCGACGGCGTCGAATGCCCC
>CAJZFF010000246.1 GCA_915069725.1 uncultured Actinomyces sp. | reverse complement strand
GCCAGCCAGTAGCCGCCCTCGTCGTAGGCGCCGCGGGCGGGCGGGCGCTTGCGGGTCAAGGGCCGCGAGCCTGCGGCCAGGCGACGAGCGGTCAGAAGGAAGCCGGTGTGCGCCACCATGCGGTGGTCGGGGCGCACGGCGAGCCCGTCGACGTTCCAGGTGCGCACCATGGACTCCCAGGACTCGGGCTCGGTGAACAGGCCGCTGTGACGCAGGGCCTCCACGGTGCGGGAAAGCTGGGTGACGGTGGCCACGTAGGCCAGGAAGAGTCCGCCCGGGGCCAGGGCTTGGGAAGCGGCCTCGACGTTCTCCCAGGGGGCGAGCATGTCCAGGACCACCCGGTCGATGCTGCCGGGTTCCACCCGGGCGGCGACGACGTCGGCGAAGTCCCCGGTGCGCAACTCCCAGGCGGGATGGTGGCGGCCGAACCAGGCGTCGACGTTGGAGGCGGCGATCTGGGCGAAGTCCTCGCGGCGCTCGATGGACAGCAGGTGCCCGCCCTCCCCGATGGCGGAGAGCAGGTTCATGGTCAGTGCACCGGAGCCGACGCCGGCCTCCAGGACGCGGGCGCCAGGGAAGATGTCCCCCATGGCGACGACCTGACCGGAGTCCTTGGGGTAGACCACCTGTGCGCCGCGGGGCATGGACAGGACGTAGTCGGCCAGGAGCGGGCGCAGCAGGAGCAACTCGTGACCGGTGTCGGTCTCGATGACGCTGCCCTCGTCCATGCCGACAACATCCCTGTGGTGGAAGGAGCCGCGCACGGACTGGAAGTAGCCGTGGGGGTCGAGCAGGAAGGTGTTCTTGCGGCCCTTGGTGTCGGTGACCTGGATGCGTTCGCCGTAGCGGAAGGGGCCGCGGCGACCGGCCTGTCCCAGGATCTCCTGGGGGGCGGGACGCTGGGAGGACTCCGTGGGTGAGTTCACCGTGTGCTCAGTCTGCTCGCTCATCAGGGCGAGTGTAGGACCGGTGCGCGACCTCAGTGCGTCATCACGACACTCGCCTCAGAGGTGTACGGGAGGAAAGTGAGCGTCTCTTGGAGATAGAGCTCAATCGACTCGGCATCGTGTGAGAGATATCCGATGGAGAGGTCCTGGCCGAGGTGCAGCTCGTAGTCGCCGCCCCGCGTGCTCAGCAGGACGGCGCCCTGGATGGCGGGGGCCCACAGGACCTCGCCGTCCAGGAGACGATCGATGTGCTTGCGGATGGGGTAACCGTCATCGGTGGTCTCCGCGACGGCGGTCCACAGCTCGGCGGAGAGCAGGAGGGCGTAGGGGCCTTCGACTCCGGCGAGGCGGAGCTCCTTGAGGGCAGCGGCAACGGCGTCGGGAAGATCCTTCGGCTGCGGGAGCGATACGGCACGGTTGGAGCTTGAGGGAACCAGTCCCTCAATGCCCGCGCTCGCCAGCCCGTCGAAGACAATGCCGTCCTCGGCCCTGGCGATCTGAGCAACGGCGTCCTTCACGGGTTGCCAGTCGGAGTCCTGGGCTCCCCGGTCGACGGCGTCGACAGCCTCGCGGCTGACCCGGAAGGGAACCCTCAGCTCGACGACCTGGCGGACCTGACGCTGGTGAGCCTGGACGCCTTCAAAGGGGGTATCCACGCGTACCTGGTGACCGGTGCGTACTGCCGCGAGATCCTCTCCGTCGGGTCCAACCACGTCGACGACGCGTCGTCCAGCGATCCAGCGGACGAAGGTGCGCCGGGCCTCTTGGTCGATCTCACCCCAGGCAGCTTCGGAGATGGGGGCCAGCTGGCGATGCAGATTGTTCATACTCGGCCTTTCAGGTTTCCGATCCCGAGGGATCCGTCGGACGGTGCGGCAGCGGAACCCGCACCATTGCTGTGGTCATCTGGTGTCTGGTCACGCGGTGCCTCAGAAGACGCGTTGAACCCGAGGTCCTTGGCGGCGCTCAGCTCAGTGGCGGGCTGGGTCGGGTCCTGCGGTCCCGCCTCAGGTCGGACAGAAGGCTTCGCGTACTGGTCGGCGTCGTCAAGGAAGGCGGCCGGCGGAGCGAAGAACAGACATCCCGTCAGAGGCGTGGAGAAATCGAGGATGCGGTCGTAGTTGCCCTCGGGCTCCCCCAGGAACATACGCCGGAGCATGAGCTCGGTGACGCGTGGGTCCGCGGCGTAGCTCATGAAGAACGTGCCCTGCTCCCCGGAGGCCTCACCGAAGGCCAGATTGTCACGCACGATCTGGAGCTCGTTGCCGTCGGCGTCCTCAATGGTGTTCATGGTGACGTGGCTGTTGGTGGGCTGCTCATCATCGGGGAGCTGGGTGTCATCGAGCTTGGTGCGCCCGATGACGCGTTCCTGTTCCTCGACGCTCAATGAGTCCCAAGCGGTGAGGTTGTGGACGTACTTCTGCTCAATGATGTAGCTGCCGCCCGCCCAAGCACCCTCGTTGATGAGCGCCGCGGCAACGGCCGCCTGCCCCCGCGGGCTCTCAGTACCGTCGACGAATCCCAGAGGGTCCCGATTATCGAGGTAGCGGAAGGCGTGAACCTCATCGTAGGTACTGACCGCAGAGCCCAGTCGGCGCATGATCTGGCGCGCCAGCTCGAAGCACATGTCGAGAGTTGAGGCGCGCAGGTGGAAGAACAGGTCTCCCGGCGTCGAGGGGGCACTGTGCTTTGCTCCCTGGAGTGCCTCGAAGTCGTGCAGATACTCAGGACGAGGTACGTCGAAGAGACGGTCCCACATGCCTGCCCCAATACCGACGACGCAGCTGAGCATCGTCTCGGGGTAGCGGAAACCCACGGCTCGGGTCAGCCCGGACACAGCAGTCAGCAGATCGATGACCGCGGGCTCGCCCCCACTGCGTACGGTCACAGTGAGGAAGATCGATGCCTTGGCCGGCGAAGCCAGGATCTCTTGAGAGAGGTCCTGAGAGTTGACGTCGCTCATGGTTTCACCTTCAAAGATGACGCTGATACCGATGCCCGGAGGCATTTCATCCTCTGTGAAGGTTAGCATCCTCAGTGCAGTCGGAGCCGGTGAGCATCATGATCCGACGCCATGGTCGGGCGGCTTAGTCGTCTTGATCGCCTCAGTCACCGCCGCCTCTCAGCGCGCGCCGGTGGGGACCGCGCCGGCCAGGCTCCCCGCCTCCACGAGTACCAGCCAGCGTGAGACCTCCCGGGCTCGTTTCATGGCGTCGGCGGCCTCCTGGCCGGTCAGGTCGGTGGTCACCGCCGCGGCTGGCAGCACCGTGCAGATCTGCCTGGCGCTCACCCCGAGCGTGGGGGTTGAGCCTGCTGCGTCCGACAGCCCGAGCTCCTGGAGGGCGGCCGCATCGATCGTGCCGACCAGCTCGGGCCCGTCAGTGACGAGGACGAGTGCGGCTCCTTGCTCCAGCGCCTCACGCACCTGGGACACAGGCGTGTCGGGTCCGACGACGCGCAGGGGCCTGGCCAGCTCACGCAGGTCCAGCTTCGAGGCGGCCCGGGCTCCTCCCCCGAGCTCGAGGACCTGCCAGCTGGAGGCCACGATCGACCAGCCCACCATGAGCACCAGGATGAGGTTGAAGGCATCGGGCCGGCGACCGTCGAGCACGAGTGGGCGCAGGATCCACCACCACACGACACCGCCGACCACTGCCAGCCCGCCCCAGCCGGCCACTTTGAGACCCAGCCTGCGGTTGCCGGTCACCTGGACCACGAGCGCGGCCAGGGCGTAGCCGCCATCGAGGGGAAGACCCGGCAGAGCGTTGAAGACGGCCAGGGCCAGGTTGACCAGGGTCACAGCCCATATGGTGAAGGCGACGGGAACAGGCAGACTCACGAAGTCCTGCACCCACGTTCCGATGCCCCAGATGAGCAGGTTGGTGGCCGGTCCTGACAGGGAGGTGACCAGGTCCTTCCACGCTGTCCACTCGCGTGCGGGTCCGAAGGAGGTGCGCCCGCCCCACAGATAGAGCTCGTAACGGGTGGGTCGCCTGCCCATGAGGGTTCCGGACAGCCCGTGGGCCAGCTCATGCAGCAGCACCGAGGCCGCAACGCCCAGGACCGTGGAGACCACCACCAACAGCACCGTTGTGGTGCCGAAGGCGCCCAGGGCCGACGAGACCAGCGGGTACCAGCTGCCGGCGATGAGCAGGCCGAGCAGGAGAGAGGTCGGCGAGATGACGACGGGGGCGCCGCCGACGCGGGCGATCACCCACTC
>CAJZFF010000245.1 GCA_915069725.1 uncultured Actinomyces sp. | reverse complement strand
CGCGCGCTCGATCCGCGACGCCGGCCTCCTGTCGGAGTGGGGCCATCGCCAGCTGGTGGCGACGCTCACGTCACGAGGATTCCACACGGGCGAGCCGGGGAGCGCTCTGCCCTATGAGAAGTCGCGGGTCTTCAGCACGGTGCTGGAGCGCCTGAGGGCCGAGGGGGTCGCGGTGGCCGACTGGGCGAAAGGCATCGGTCTGCGGCCCGACGACGTCGCGGACTTCATGTTCGGGCAGGCTCTGCGCGCAGCGCCCGACGCCGACGCCGCCTCCCCGCAGGATGTCTCCGGCGGTGGCGCTTTTCCACCGGCCCGGCCGAGCCTCCGGGTTGTGACATAGGCGGGCGCCGGCCCGCGTGCTCGCCATTCCGTACTCACCCCGGTCCTCCCGGAGGACCCGGCAACATGCCGGGACCATCCCCCGTCGAGGCCTCTCTCCTCTAGGCTCAACGCATGGCGACTCCCGAATTCCGGAGTGGGGGCGGGTGGTGACCGCCCAGTGGCCCCACTGGGCGGTGGCGACCACGGGCGGCGACGGGAGCCCTCCCAGGGGCCCTGGCCAGAGGATGGGCTCGGTCCTTCGTGCGGCTGTTCAATCCGTCCACCGTCGTCGCGATCCTCGTGCTCTTCGCCTACGCCCTCCCGTGCATGGCCACGGCCGCAGCGATGCACTGCGACACCGCCACCCGGAAATAGCCGGCCATCGCCTGCACCTGCATGCTCGTCACCACCTGGGTCACGGCGGCGCCCCACGCGCTCATCACCGTGTTCATATGATTGTGATGATGACCGGACACGCGACAGGACGTTCAGGGGAGGTGGGGCAGCCGTGCCCGTCGTTCCCACGCACCCGGTGACCACGCCGGACCCCGACGTGCTGCGGTGGGTCATTCCCGACGGCCTGCTGGCCTTCACCGGGGAGGTCGCCCACGCCCCGGCGCTTCTCCAGCAGCTCCTGGATGATGGCACCCTGCGCTCGGTGAGGGTCGACGGCGGCGGGGTGCTCACCCTCCTGGGCACCGGCCACGACTGGCGCACGGAGGGAGCCCGGGTGCGATCCGCGCTGGTGGACGCCCTGGGCGCCCCGAAGTCGTGGAAGGGCGCCGCCACCGCCCACGCCTCCGGTCCCGACGACGCCCTGGAGGCCGCCGCCCGGCAGATCGCCGACGGCTCCCTGGGGACCTTCGTCAACAGCCACGGGGGCGCGCTCGTGGTGCACTCGGTGCGCGACGGCGTCGTCGAGATCGCCATGGAGGGCGCCTGCGACCACTGCCCGGCCGCGGAGATCACGATGCACGCGCGCTTCGAGCACCTGCTGCGGCGCCGGTGCCCCTGGCTGGTCGAGGTCCGCCGGATCGACGAGTAGCCCCTCCCGAGAGCAGCCCGACACCGAGCCGGGCATTTTTCGCAAACTCCGCCAGTTTTCCGCCCGGATACGCGAGGAGCGCCCCGCTCTTCACGTTGCGGGACGTGGACCCCGCCCCCTGATCTGTGTCGGTGGCACCCCAAAAACCTGACGGTAGTTAAGCCTCACCTTAGACTGTCGTCGTCGTCGATGTGCTGCCCCGCATCGCGACCGAGAACAGACTCAAGGATCCGAGGAACTCCGAGGTCAACATGGCGACTGCAGTCCCACACCACCGCACGACGCCGCCCGCAGACACCGGCGGCGCCCCCTCTTCCGCCCACCCATCCCTGTCCGATCTGCGTCTGGGGACCAGCTGCCGGGTCGTCGGCCTGCAGGAGGACACGGCCGACGATCCCATCGCCAAGCGGCTGAGCAACCTGGGCTTCGTGCCCGGCCGGATCGTGACGCCCCTGCGCCGCGCCCCGCTGGGTGACCCGGTGGTCTACCGCGTCGCCGACTACGAGTTGTGCCTGCGCCGCCATGAGGCCCGCATGGTTCACGTCGAGGTCCTCACCGAGGCCGACGTCGTCGAGCCCCTCACCGGGCAGCGGGCCGGCACCGCCGAGCGTGAGGAGCAGCGCCCATGAGTGACCACTGCGCAGCCTCCGAGGTCCCCGGCGCTCCCGACTGTCACTGCGGGTCCTCCAGCTCCAAGACCCTGGTGTCCGGCGCCCTGAGGGTCGCTCTGGCCGGGGCCCCCAACGCCGGCAAGACCTCCATCTACAACGCCCTGACCGGTCTGCACGCCAAGACCGGCAACTACCCCGGCGTCACCGTGGCGCGGTCGCTGGGGACCTGCCGGATCGGCGAGACCAGCCTGACCATCGAGGACCTGCCGGGCGCCTACTCCCTGAACCCGATCAGCCCCGACGAGCAGGTGGTGCGTGACGTCCTCACCGACGCCTCACAGAGCATCACCGTGCCCGACGCCCTCGTGGTCGTCGTCGACGCCACGACGCTACGGCGCGGGCTGAATTTCGTCGCCGAGGCCCTCGCCCTGGAGCTGCCCACCTGCCTGGTGGTCACCATGACCGACGAGCTCACGCGGCGCGCCGGGCGCCTGGACGTGGCGGCCCTCGGGCAGGCCCTGGGGATCCCGGCCGTGCGGGTGGTCGGCAACCGCGGCATCGGAATCCCCGAGCTGCGCGAGCGCCTCACCGAGCTCTCCTCCTGGCAGCGCCCGCCGCTGCCCGCGCCGACGGAGCCCACCGAGGTGGCCTCCTGGGCCGACTCCATCCTGGAGGCCGCCGACTACCAGGCGCCTCAGCAGGACCGCATCACGACCGCCGTCGATAAGGTCCTGCTCAACCCCGTCCTGGGGTCCCTGGTGTTCTTCGCCATCATGTACGTCTTCTTCCAGGCGATCTTCACCTGGGCGGCCCCCTTCCAGGACGCCGTCGAAGGAGGCTTCGGGTACCTGGGCGGACTGGTGCACAACTGGCTCGACGAGTCCCATCCGCTCATCGCCGGGCTCCTGGGCGACGGCATCATCGGGGGTGTGGGCGCCGTGCTCACCTTCATCCCCCAGATCATCATCATGTTCCTCATCATCTCCGTCCTGGAGGGCGTGGGGTACATGTCGCGTGCCGCCTTCCTCATGGACAAGGTCATGAGTATCGCCGGGCTGGAGGGGCGGGCCTTCGTGGCCCTCCTGTCCTCCTTCGCCTGCGCGATCCCCGGGATCATGGCCACCCGCACGCTGCCCAGCGCCAAGGACCGGGTGGCCACGATGCTGGCCGCCCCGCTCATGACCTGCTCGGCGCGCCTGCCCGTCTACGTCCTGCTCACCTCCATCATGGTGCCCTCCGACGCGAAGATCGGGCCGCTGAGCGCGCGCGGCACCGTCATGTTCGCCCTCTACCTGCTGGGGGCGGTCTCCGCGATGGCGGCCGCCTGGGTGGTCAAGCGCCTCACCGACCGCGGCGGGGTGCTGCTGCCCTTCTACATGGAGATGCCGCCCTACCGCATGCCCCGTCTGCACACCGTCCTCATCATGGTGTGGGACGCCTGCAAGGGATTCCTGAAGAAGGCCGGCACGATCATCACCCTGACCACCGTCATCCTGTGGGTGCTGCTCAACGTCCCCATGCGCTCGGACGCCCAGTTCGAGGCCTTCTGCGCCTCGGACAAGCAGTGCGCCGCCATCGCGGCGGCCGTGGACAAGCCGGAGTCCTCCACTGTCAAGGGCGATGACGGGCAGGTCATCACCGACGCCGAGGAGCTCGGCAAGCTGTTGGATGCCCAGAAGACCTCCTACACGATGGACAACTCCTGGGCGGCGAAGGGAGGCAAGGCGGTCCAGCCGGTCTTCGAGCCCCTGGGCTTCGACTGGCGCATCAATGTCGCCACCCTGTCCTCGCTGGCGGCCCGTGAGACCTTCGTGGCCACCCTGGGACAGATCGCCGCCGCCGAGGACCCCGAGGACCCCGGCGCCCACCTGGCCACGATGACCTACCAGCAGGACACGCTCACCAACAAGGCCGGCGACCAGCTGTTCAACCCGGCCACCGTCATCGCGATCCTCGTGTTCTTCGTCTACGCCCTGCAGTGCATGGCCACGGCCGGTGCGATGCGCCGCGAGACCGGCACCTGGAAGTGGCCGGTCATCGCCTTCACCTACATGTTCGTCATGGCCTGGGTCATGGCGGCCCTCAGCCGCGCACTCGTGGCGGCCTTCATGTAGCTGGAGCACAACGAAGCAGTGACCAGGACGGTGCCCCCGCGACGGCGGGGGCACCCCGGACATCAGGAGGAGTGAGGCAGCC
>CAJZFF010000244.1 GCA_915069725.1 uncultured Actinomyces sp. | reverse complement strand
CGGCAAGCCCCACCAGCGCCGCGCTACCTGCACAGCTCACGAGCCAGGAGAAGATCAACTTTGAGCTCGCCATCAAGTCCGATGAAGAGCTGACGACCACCATCACGATCACGTCACCAGCCTCCAGAGAAAAGAGCCTGAAGGAGGACTGCGTCCAAGAGACGTTCTCACAGGCCGCTACCCCACCCGACATTACTTTCACCACCGACAACGGGACTCCGACCTGCAAGGCCACGTACACCACCCCCGTATCCAGGAACAACTACGTGACCCATGACGGAGACGAGTACGTCGTCGACACCCACGATGACTCCGCACCCAAGGACGGCAGCGCCGACACATTCTCCCTCACAGTCGTCTTCCCCGGTAAGGTGACGGAATCCGGAGGGGGGAAGATCGAGGGAGATCAACAGAACAAGGTCTCCTTCGGCAGCTTCTACAATCAGAAGGCCCGTGGCAAGGACACCGCCCAGGCGGCGTCTCAGCCCAGCTCGACGCCCTCGCCCAGTTCGACGCCCACATCCAGCTCGGCATCCTCATCCGGTTCGACGGCCACCCCCAGTTCTACATCCTCGTCGCAGTCATCTGGAGGGAGGGGAGTTATTGTCGTGACACTCATCGTGATTGCTGTGGTCGGAGGAGTTGTCGCCATCGTCAGCAACACGCTCAAGAAGAGCCGGGAGAAGAAGTACCTGGATGCGCTGGGGCAGCAGTCGCTTCAAGCCAGCGCTCCTATCTCCGCCTCTCACCCGGTCTCCTTCTCCTCTCAAGCGCAGGCAGGCCCACCTCCCGCCCAGCCCGGCTACTCACCTGCCCCTCAGCAGTATCAGCCTCCGCATTCTCAGGGACCGGCTCCCGCTCCGCAGTTTCCACCGAACCACAACGGTTACGGCGGCTACTGAGGCTCAGACTCGGGTAGATGTCGATCCGCTCGCATGATGACTCCCTGATGGTAGGACCGGGTCGACGCAGGCCACGACGAGGACATTGGAGAAGGATCGGACCTGGAAAGGGTCATCGCTCCTGAGCTTCCCGGCACGCCTCACTATGGTCATTGTGCCGGCAGCACCACGGTCGGCCCACGGTAGGCAGGCTCCCGGAAACCCTCTCCTCCACGTCCTGGGCGCGGCGCCGTCGAGCAGCCGCTATCGCTGACGCTGCGGCCTTGAAGTCACCCGATGAGCGAGTGACGGGAGATCGTGGCCTCGCGCCCCGGCCCGACGCCGATGGCGGAGATGCGGCAGCGGGCCAGCTCCTCAATGCGCAGCACATAGTCCTGGGCGGCCTGAGGCAGGTCGGCGAAGCGGCGGACCTTGCTGATGTCCTCGCTCCAGCCGGGCAGCTCCTCGTAGACGGGGACGGCGTGGTGGAAGCCGGACTGGGTCAGCGGCATCTCCTGGGTGACGGTGCCGTCGATGTCGTAGGCGACGCACACCGGAATGGTCTCGTGCCCGGTGAGGACGTCGAGCTTGGTCATCACCAGGTCGGTCAACCCGTTGACGCGTGCCGCGTAGCGGGTGACGACGGCGTCGTGCCAGCCGCAGCGCCGCGGCCTGCCGGTGGTGACCCCGTACTCACCGCCCTCGGTGCGAAGACGCTCCCCCATGTCGTCGAGCAGCTCGGTGGGGAAGGGCCCCTCCCCCACGCGGGTCGTGTAGGCCTTGACGACACCGACGACCGAGTCGATCCGGGTGGGCCCCACGCCGGTACCCGTGCAGGCGCCGCCTGCAGTGGGGTTGGAGGAGGTGACGAAGGGGTAGGTGCCGTGGTCGATGTCGAGCATCGTGGCCTGGCCGGCCTCGAACAGGACGGTCTTGCCTTGATCGAGGGCGTGGTTGAGCACCAGGGAGCAGTCGACGACCATGGGCCGGACCCGGTCTGCGTAGGAGAGCAGCTCGTCGGCAACGACGTCGGCATCGATGGCGGCCCGGTTGAAGACCTTGAGGAAGAGGCTGTTCTTCTGGTCCAGGGCGGAGTGCACCTTCTGACGCAGGATCGACTCGTCGAAGAGGTCCTGGACGCGGATGCCCACGCGGTTCATCTTGTCCGCGTACGTCGGTCCGATCCCACGGCCGGTGGTACCCAGCTGACGCGCACCCAGGAAACGCTCGGTGGTGCGGTCCAGAACCCGGTTGTAGGAGGGGATGATGTGGGCGTTGGCGCTGATGAGGAGGCTGGAGGCGTCCTTGCCGCGGGAGGTGATCTCAGCGATCTCGTTGAAGAGGACCTCCAGGTCGACGACGACGCCGTTACCGATGATGGGGGTGACCCCGGGGGTGAGCACACCGGCCGGCAGGAGGTGGAAGGCGAACTTCTCGCCGTCGATGACGACGGTGTGTCCGGCGTTGTTGCCGCCGTTGAACTTCACGACGTAGTCGACGTCCTGACCGAGCTGGTCAGTCGCCTTGCCCTTTCCCTCGTCCCCCCACTGGGTCCCGACGACGACAACGGCTGGCATGGCTGCTCCCTGACTTCAGTGACGGCGTGCCGGTGGACACACCGTCCTCTAGCCTACCGGAGCCGGGTGGAGAGGTCCCCACCGGTGTCCCCCGCCAACAGATACAGGAGGCGATACGGTGGGGACATGCCTCATGTCACCGTCCACCGCAGCTCCACACGGCGCCCTGCGCTGGCGGGCCTCGTCGCCCTGACCGTATTCGCCGTCCTGGCCCTGATCGGTACCCCGGCGTCCTCCCTCCCCATGGCTGATGACGACACGAACCTCCACATTTCCAGCGATGTGGTCATCAGAGAGGACAACACGTACTCCGTGAAGCTCACGATGTCGGAGAGCGGCTCCATCCCGGTGCTCAGCAAGAGCACGTGCAACAAGGACTCATCCACTGTCAAAGATTCGCCCTATGAAGATCTCAAGGTGAAGTTCGTGGAGAAGGACGGCACCCGCACATGCACGATGGAGGGGACCGGCGGC
Source organism: uncultured Actinomyces sp. (assembly GCA_915069725.1). GTDB lineage: Bacteria > Actinomycetota > Actinomycetes > Actinomycetales > Actinomycetaceae > Actinomyces. Next base: position 1,244 of record CAJZFF010000244.1, on the reverse strand, counting down.
TCCATCTCCACGTCCTCGAAGAACATCAAGCATGAGGGCGACGAGTACATCGTTCAGACGCTGAATTTCGACAGCATCAGCGACGAGGACGTCACCGAGATCTCTCAGTCGGTGACGTTCCCGGGTAAGGTCACCGAGGCCGACGGCGGCACGGTCGAGGGCACCAAGGTCTCCTTCAAGGACAACGACAAGCATGAGGTCAAGGGGAAGGACAAGCCCGCCAAGAGCGCAGCGGCAGAGGAGGACAGCAGCTCCACTCCCGTGTGGATCTGGAGCCTGATCGGTTCGCTTACCGTGGCCATCGTGGGCGGCGTTGTGGGCGTGCTTGTCATGAACCAGAGGAAGAAGAGGCAGTCCCAGCTCGTTGCCTACGCTGCTGCTGCTCAGTTCTACGACCCCAACCAGGCACCCCTCGGCCAGCCGGGCCAACAGCCCTACCAGCCCGGCTATGCCGAGCCCTACCAGCCGGGCCAACCGACGCCGCAGCCCTACCAACCCGGCTACGCCGACCCAGCCGCCCAGCCCTACCAGCCGCCTTACACCAACCAGCCGGGCCAGCCCGGCCCGCGGTTCTGACGAGCCCCCAGACGCATGGCCCCGGAATCGACTGATTCCGGGGCCATGACGCTGCGTGATGACGCCGCACTCACCGAGAGCGCGCTCGCATCATTCAAGACTCCGACGTCGAAGCACCGCGGAGCGCCTCCATGGTGGAGCGCTGCAGCAGGGCGATGAGGTAGGCCTGGAAAGCCGGTCCGATCAGAACCATGAACCAGGCGACCGCGGCCCGCGAGGCCGTCAGCCCCCAGAAGACGATCGCAGGCGTCGCCACGATCACCAGAGCAATCATCGTGATTCCAAGACGCCCCACCGCGAGACGAAGCGCATTGGACAGGTGGCGGTGGACCGGGGCATCGAAGAAGGCGGCCAGGGGCAGCAGCCAGACGAGGATCGCGGCCAGGAGCACTCCCCCGGCCAGCACCAGCCCGGACAGTGAACCGCTCATGCCATCGTTCTGCTCCCCCAGGGAGGAGTCGGACAGGATCAGGTACTCCCAGGCGCTCAGGGCCGCCAGGACGAGTACTGGCAGCCACCAGGCCAGGGACTGGCGCAGGTTGAGACGGAAGGAGCGCCACCAGGCGCTTACGACCGCCGGGTCGTCATCGGCCGCCATCTCACCGGCCACGCGGGCGCAGGCGGTCAAGGAGGCTCCCGCTGTCACCACCGGCAGGCAGCCGGCCCGG
>CAJZFF010000243.1 GCA_915069725.1 uncultured Actinomyces sp. | reverse complement strand
GATCTACTGGCCGGGGTTGTGTCCACTGCACGAAGGCCCCACCTACCTGGAGTGCCCCCGACCCACCACCAGTAGCACCCCACGCTCGTGCAGTACACGCCCCGCACCACCCGAGGGACTGAGCCTGCTTGCTCCCCCGGGACGACAGGCGTTCGTCGCGCCCTCATGGCTTCCTCAGTCCCCTCTGAGAGGACATCGGGCGCATATGGTGACGCAGTTCTCTTGGAAGGGGCGGCGTCGTTCCGGTGATGACGGGGGAGTCAGGCGGCGGGCCGGAGGTGCCAGCGGCGCAGCAGGTACCAGGCGGTCAGGGCCCCGGCCCAGGCGCCGACGGCGTTCTGGCCGACATTGGCCAGCGAGGGGCGCCGCTCCAGCATCGGCAGGAGGCTCTGGAGCACCTCGGCGCTCAGCCCGATGACGCAGCCCACCAGGGCCCACATCCACCAGGGGACGTCCCGCCAGCCCGCGACGGCGCAGAAGGTGGCCGGTGCCAGCATCACCAGGTTGAGGACGATGTCCTTGCCCTCGGAGCTGAGGAAACCCGGTCCCATGGTGTCCTTGAGGTCGGCGACCTCGTGTCCGGAGGGCCATGTGACCGCCACGCAGATGATGGACAGGAGGATGACCGTCGCGACGCGGGCGATCCGCTCGTAACGGGCGCGGCCCGGGAGGACGTCCTCGGGCTGGTTCGGGCCCGAGGCGCGGTCGGCGGATGGCGAATCGGCCGACACCGGTGATGTCTCCCGGGAGGTGTCGGGGGAGTCGGCGGACGTCAGTGCGTCGGGCGCGGGCTGCTGGGCGGGCACGCTCACGACGCTACCGCCCGCCCTCCGGGAACCCCGGAAGGCGGGCGGTAACGATCAGAGCACATCGGAGTGCGGGAGCGGCCCCGGCTCAGCAGCAGCTGGCGTTGATCTCCGTCTCGGCCTGCTTGGCCCGGGCGCGCCAGAACTCGCGCTCACTCATGGGGCCGTGCCCGGCGCCGTGCTCAGAGCCGTGCCCTGAGCCGTGGGCGCCCCCGTGTCCGTGGGGGCACTGCGCGTGCTCGCGGGCGTAGCGCTCCAGGTAGCGGTCATAGGCGGACTCCCCGGTCATGTCCCGCCACAGGGTGCGGGCCCGGGTCAGGACCTGGCGGACCCGACGTCGGGCGCTGGACCGATCCGTCGGCTGAGGCGTCGAAGAGGCCGGCGTCATGACTTCTCCGCGTGGGCCTTGTGCGGGATGAGGGCCGGGTCGCCCACCTGCTCGTACTCCCGGGAGACCTTCTTCATGAGCGAGGAGGCGATCATCGTCTCGGGCGCGTAGAAGTTGGACTCCTGGTACGGGTCCTCCGACGTCGTCGTGTCCCGGTTGCGGATCGTCTGGACGATGCGGATGAGGGCGCAGACCATGACGAAGGCGACCATGACCAGGAAGATGATCGACAGCGTCCCCTGAATCATCGTGTTGCGCACGATCGCCCGGGTCTCCTCGATCTTGGCCGGGTCGGTGAGCGTGCCCAGCTTGGCCACGGCCTCGCGATGCTGCTGGAAGTAGCCCACGAGCGGGTCGCTGGAGAAGATCTTCTGCCACGAGGCCGTGAAGGTGACGGCCGTGTCGAAGACCAGCGGGATCGCGGGGATCCACACCCACTTGGTGTAGCCCTTGCGCACCACCATGACGGTGACCACCAGCAGCGCCACGGCCGCGATGAGCTGGTTGGCGATACCGAACAGCGGGTAGAGCGTCTGGATGCCGCCGCGCGGGTCGGTGACACCCATGAGGAGCAGCGCCCCCCACGAGGCGACGACGACTGCCGTGGTCCCCCAGGCGCCCACGTGCCAGGACGGGTCCTTGAACTTGGGGAAGGCGTTGCCCAGTGCGTCGGAGAGCTGGAAGCGGGCCACGCGGGTGACGGCGTCGACGGCCGAGAGGATGAACAGGGCCTCGAACATGATGGCGAAGTGGTACCAAAAGCCCATCATGGCCCGGCCTCCGCCGATCTGGTGGAGGATGTGGGCGATGCCCACCGACAGGGTGGGGGCGCCGCCGGTGCGCGAGACGACGTTGGGCTCGCCGACGTCGCTGGCCAGGCGCTCCAGGGCCTCAGCGCCCGTGTAGGTCTTGGGGTTGCCGTTGTCGTCCCAGGAGTCCCACTCGGGGGTGGGCTTGCGGCCCTGGGCGTCGGTGACACCGAGGTTGGCCACGGCGACCTCGGCGAGCTTCTCGCAGTGGTGCTCGGGGTCGTCGGTGGTCTTGCAGGGGGCCGCGGCCACCGTCTCGGGGCCGGCGAGCTTGTTCATGGTCGCCGTCGAGGTGTTCATGGAGAAGTAGATGCCCGGGCTCAGGGAGACCGCGGCCGCCAGCGCCATGATGGCCACGAAGGACTCCATGAGCATGCCGCCGTAGCCGATCATGCGGACCTGGGTCTCCTTCTCCACCATCTTGGGGCTGGTGCCCGAGGAGACCATGGCGTGCATGCCGGACAGGGCGCCGCAGGCGATGGTGATGAACAGGAAGGGGAAGAGGGTGCCGGCGAAGACCGGGCCCGCGGTGTTGAAGGCGAACTCGGTGACGGCGGACATCTCCACCAGGGGGCGCACGATGATGATGCCCAGGGCCAGGATCGTGATCGTGCCGACCTTCATGAAGGTCGACAGGTAGTCACGCGGGGTGAGCAGGACCCACACGGGCAGGACCGCGGCCAGGAAGCCGTAGATAATCATGGCCCACACCAGGGTCTTGGGGGACAGGTGCAGGTAGTGGCCGAAGGAGGACTCGGCCACCCAGCGTCCGCCGATGATGACGGCGATGAGCAGGCCGAAGCCGACGAAGGAGACCTGCGTGATCTTGCCGGGCTGGACGAAGCGCAGCCACAGGCCCATCCCGATGGCGATCGGGATCGTCATGCCCACCGAGAAGACGCCCCAGGGGGAGGCGGCCAGGGCGTTGACGCAGACCATGGCCAGGACCGCCAGGACGATCATGAGCATGACGAAGACGACGATGGTCGCCACGATGCCGCCGATCTTGCCGATCTCATCCGTGGCCATCTGGCCCAGGGAGCGGCCGCCGCGGCGCATGGAGAAGAACAGGACGAGCATGTCCTGGACGGCGCCGGCCACGAGCACGCCGATGATGATCCACAGGGTGCCGGGCAGGTAGCCCATCTGGGCGGCCAGGACCGGGCCGACCAGCGGGCCGGCGCCGGCGATGGCCGCGAAGTGGTGGCCGTAGAGGACGACGCGGTGGGTGGGGTCGAAGTCGCGCCCGTTGTTGATGCGCTCGGCCGGGGTGGCGTTGGTGTCGTCAGGGCGCATGATGCGCCGCTGGATGTAGAGGGCGTAGAAGCGGTACCCGATCGCGTAGGTGCACACGGCGGTGACCACGAACCAGATGGTGTTGACGTGCTCGCCGCGCACGACCGCCAGCATCCACCACCCCAGGACACCCAGGGCGGTAATGGCCACCCATGTGGCGATCCGCGCGGGTGTCCATCGATTGTCAGGACGTATGCCGACGGGGACGCCGTCGGCGTTGCGGATGATCCGCTTCTCCTCCTCCGGTGAGTAGGTCGGCAGAGAGGCTTCTTTCTGGGGCATCGGGATTCCGTTCTCGTCGTCGAGAAAAGGTGTGACGTCATCGTCTCCGGTGACCCTCCCAGGGTATTCCTCCTGGTGGCGGAAAGGAAGCAATCGTGAGACCGATGGCGGGGCGTTCGTCTTTCGCCTCGACATCAGCGTTATTTATCCCACTCATCGAACAGTGCTTCCGGTGGCCGCCGTGCGGCGTCATGCCTGATGCTGCCGGGTCCGGGCCGAGACCGGTGAGCGGGGTTCGGGGCCTTCGGGCGTGCGACTACCCTGGCGTCGTGTCCGTGCTCCATCCCGTTCTCGACGTCCTCGCGCAGGCGCCGATCCTCACCGTCTTCCTCGTCATCGGCCTGGGGACCGCCGTCGGGCAGATCCCGCTGGGGCCGATCCGCTTCGGCGCCGCCGGGGCGCTCTTCGTGGGCCTCGCGGTGGGCGCCCTCGACCCCCGGCTCGGCGCCGACCTCACCCTGCTGCGCAGCCTCGGCCTGGCCCTGTTCTGCTACACCGTGGGCCTGGCCGCCGGCAACACCTTCTTCCGCGACCTGCGCGGGCAGCTGCCGCTCATGGCCGTGTGCGTCGTCGCGCTCGTGATCGCCGGCGCGGCGGGCGGC
>CAJZFF010000242.1 GCA_915069725.1 uncultured Actinomyces sp. | reverse complement strand
CGCTGGGGCTCATCGGCCGCTACATCCGGGTGCACCTGGAGGACTCCCCCGCATACCAGGAGATGCGCGCGGAGATGCCGCAGGAGCAGAAGGCCACCAGCTGGTCCGAACCGCTACGGCTGCTGCTGCGAGACCACCTGCATGAGACCCTCATTACCTTTGGAGTCTCCTGCCTCAACGCCGTCGCCTTCTACATGCTTCTCACCTACATGCCGACGTATGTTCACGAAGAGCTCGGATTCTCCCAGGACACTTCCACTCTGGCTACCTCAGTGATGCTGGTCGTGTACATTGTGGCGATCTTCCTCATGGGGCACCTGTCGGACTCCTTTGGGCGTCGTCGGATGCTCATCGCCGCCTGCGTCGCGTTCATTGTGCTCACGATTCCGTTGTTCGTCGTGATGACGAAGGCTGCGGGCATGCTCACCGTGGTCATCCTGTGTCAGATTGTCTTCGCTATAGCGTTGACGGCCAATGATGGAACTCTGGCCACCTTCCTGGCTGAGTCCTTCCCGACCAACGTGCGCTACTCGGGATTTGCCCTATCCTTCAATGGAGCCAATGCGCTTCTTGGTGGAACAACACCGTTCATTGTCACATGGCTCATCAAGGTCACCGGTTCCCCCCTGGCGCCTGCGGTCTATCTCACGGTGATCGCTCTGATCGCCATGGTGGCAATCTTCCGTTCTCGTGCGATTCATGGGTCGGAGCTGACTGAGGAGCAGGCTCACCCCGAAGTCTGACCCACTCACTGAGAGCAGTTGACGATGAGTTGAATAGACACTGCTTGCTCACGAGGTCATTATCACCGTCTTGTTACGGATTTCAACGCGTTGTCGTCGTAAGATGATGGGTATGGCTCGTACTCATGCAGATGACGCTGGAGAGGCAGCGAGTAGTGATGTGTCCGTACCCGCAGGCTCTCGCACAGAATCGCGAGTGACCCCGCGAGGTGAGGACCGTCGTCAGACCATCATCGAAGCCGCGGCGGCCATCATCCGTGAGTCAGGACCGTCCGCGATCAGCCACCGCAGTGTCGCCAAGCGAGCCGGGTGCTCCTTGTCTGCGACAACCTACTACTTCGACGGCTTGGAGGATCTCCTCCATCAGGCGGGTCTGGTCAACATCGGACTGTGGGCGTCTCGGGCGGAGCACGTCGCCGACCGGGTGGAGGCCTTCAAGGGCGTTCCGGACGTCCCCCAACGGGTGCGGTTCATCCTCCAAGCGACTCTTCCCGCCCATGGCGGCTACTTCGGGCACTATCTTCAGCTCATCTCAGCCAGCCAGGCATCTCCGGTGAAGCACGCCTACCGTCAGGGGCGGCAACGTCTCAATGCCGCACTGCGCCGGGTGCTGCGTCAGCTCGACAGCCCGCTCGAACCGGAGATGGTCATCGCTATCGTGGATGGTGCTGCAGTCACCGCGCTCAGTGAGGGGTGGAACGTCAAGTCCACCGCCGCGGGACTACTGACGGATCTCATCTCCCTGGCCCATGGCATGCCACCCTTCCAGGCGCCTGGTGACACGCTGAGCGCTGCGTCGCCTCATGGCTCTCCCGCCACGTCGCCGGTCACAGCGGTGACGGGTAGCACTGCTGACTAGTGAGCCGTCCGAGCGGGTCTGCCTCTCCCCCTCGCATCTTCACGGTTCCCTCACCACAAACGGGTGGGATCGAGCTCAACACGAACCGGCTCCTCGCGGCGGGCTGATCGGTCGCGCAGTCGTACCCTGAGCATGGTGGCAAGCGCCTTGCCACGTGACAGCGGAGCGCGTACCAGGGCTCTGGCCGCGCCGGGGAGCACCTGACCGTGAACAGGCGGTGGCGCCACCGGGCCGAGCACCTCAAAGCCATCGGCTTCGGCCTGAGCCAGGAGGGATTCCACGCCGCGTACCGGCCCGTCCAAGCGGGCCACTCGCCATGCGGGCGGTAGGTGCAGGTCGGCCCGCTCCAGAAGGTCTCTGCGTGCGAATCCCACCTGGTCCCATCGCACGAGGGCCTGTGCCGCCACCGGCTCCGGGCCTCCCAGAAGAACAACGCGGGCCGACGGCGCCGCCAGCACCACCGCATTGGACCACTGGCGCAACGCCTCTCCGGCAGCACCAAGATCGGGACGGGAGGATAGCGCGGCGCCGTCGAGGAGTAGGACGGCCCGGTATCCGCCCTCGGCGACCGGCTCCGCCCCGGGCGTGGCCACCACGAGACGTGGCGCGTCGTCTACCTCGTCGATGACACCGTGGGTCTCCCGTGCTCCAGAGACCACCACGGGGACACCCGGAAAGGCCCGCCCCAGCTCCTCACCCGTCCGGGTGGAACCGACCGTCGCCATCCTCAGTGCATGGCCGCCGCACTCGGGGCAGTTCCACTGGCCCACCGTACGTGCACACCAACGGCAGGAGGTGCGACCCCGTTGGTCCATCGCCAGTGGACCGCCGCAGACAGTGCACTGAGCGGCCTCGCGGCACCGGGCGCAGGCCACCAACGGCGCGTAGCCTGCGCGCGGCACCTGGATGAGAACCGGCCCGTCCTGCAGGGCGCGTCGCAGTGCTTGATGGGCGAGCGACGGGAGCCGGGCCGCCCCGGACGCGCCCTCCCGGTCCAGCTCAGCCGGGCCAGGGACCTCCACACGAGGCACAACGCCGCGCACAGTGTGCCGTGAAGCCGCCAGATTCTGGCACCATCCCTGCTCGACGAGCGACTGCGCCTCCACGGAGCGGCTGAATCCACCGATGAGTAGGCCGGCTCCATCCAACGTCGAGCGCAGGGCGAGCACCGTGCGCGTATGACTGTAGGGGGCGTGAGGCTCTTCCAACCGGTTGTCCCCGTCGTCCCAGACGACTGCCAGCCCCAGCCGGTGCACCGGGGCGAAGGCCGCCGCCCTGGTGCCGACGACCACCCGGGCTCGCCCCAGCAGGAGAGCCAGGAACGCCCGATAACGGCGCGCCGGACCGTGCTCGGCCGAGAGCACCACCACCGGTTCCCCCTCCAGGTCGCGCCTGAGCCGGGCGGCGAGGGTCTCAGCCTGATGGGTCGTCGCCACCACGATGACGGTGCCGCGAGAGCTCGCCAAGGTGGCTTGGACGGCTTGGGCCAGGCACACCTGCCACGGCGAGACCACCGGGACGGGCCTGCCGTCGTCGTCCGACGAACGTGCTTCGACCGGCCGCACCTGCGCCGGCAGAGCGGACCAGACCGCGCGTGGAGCCTCACCGTGGGCCAAGCGGCGCACGAACTCCTCACCACCGTCGTAAGGCTGCCAGCTGAGCTCACTCGAGGACGGCGGCTCCCAGGTGGGAAGGTCGAGGGGATCCTTGTCTCTCTCAGCCTTCTCCGTGGTGGCGTGCCTGGCCGGAACCGCAAGACGGATGACGTCGGAGCGTGTTCCGCAGCTGCGGGAGGCGACGGCCTCGATGAGTCGACGCGAGCCCTCCGGCAGGACCGGGAGGTCGGAGACCACTCGGCGCAGAGCTGACAGCCGGCCGATATGGGTGGTCGTGGCCCCCCGCTCCCAGATCCATCCGCGCATCTCCTGCTCACCGAAGCGAACCATGACCCGGGTACCCGGCAGGGCCTGCTGCGCCATCGCCGCAGGAACCAGGTAGTCGAAGGAGCGGTCGAGGTGCGGCACCGGGGAGTCCAGGAGAACCCTGGCCACGGGGTCACGGACCCCGGCCACCGTCACCGTGCGCAGACCGGGCTCCGGCAGCTCCAGCAGCTCACCCTGCTTGCTGACTCCGTAACCACGTGCGGGGCCATCCGACTCAACGGAGGCAGAAGCGTCGTCGTAGCCGGTTGCCATACAACCCCTCGGAAGTCTCCCGCCCCGAGTACACGGGCCTCAGACGGCCTGGCGCAGGGCCTCGACGCGGTCGGTGGCCTCCCAGCTGAAGCCGGGACGCCCGAAGTGGCCGTAGGAGCTGGTGGCGCGGTAGATGGGACGCAGCAGGTCGAGATCGCGCACGATCGCGGCCGGACGAAGGTCGAAGACCTCGTTGACGGCTTTCATAATGCGTTCCTCGGGAACGGTCGCGGTCCCGAATGTCTCCACGTAGACGCCCACGGGGTGGGCTGAGCCGATGGCGTAAGCCACCTGGATCTCGCATCTTCTGGCCAGCCCTGCTGCTATGACATTCTTGGCGACCCAGCGCATGGCATAGCTGGCGGAGCGGTCCACCTTCGAGGGGTCCTTTCC
>CAJZFF010000241.1 GCA_915069725.1 uncultured Actinomyces sp. | reverse complement strand
CTTTCACGAGCGCCCCGGCGGCTCCCGTCAGGTCTGGCGACGCCTGGCCGCCGACCGCTGGGCCCTGGCCGGAGGCGCCGTCGTCATCGCGACCACCCTCGTGGCCCTCCTCGCCCCCTGGATCACCCGGGCCCTCGGCGTGGACCCCTACACCTACCACCTCGACCTGCTCACGCCCTCCGGCATCCCCGCCGGTCGCCTCGGGGGCATCAGCGCCGCCCACCCCTTCGGCGTCGAGCCCCAGACGGGACGGGATCTGTTCGCCGTCGTCGTGGAGGGAACCCGCACCTCCTTCTCCATCGGCATGGGAGCCACCGTCCTGTCGATGCTCATCGCCATCAGCCTGGGGCTGAGCGCCGGCTACCTGGGCGGCTGGTGGGACGCCATTGTCTCGCGCCTGACCGACATCACCCTCGGCTTCCCCCACCTGGTCTTCATGATCGCCATCTCCGCGATCATCCCCGCCACCGCCCCGCGCGTACCGGTCATGATCCTCATCATCGGGATCCTCGGCTGGCCCTCGACCGCACGCGTCCTGCGCTCGCGGACCATGGCCGTGCGCGCCCGAACCTTCGTGGGAGCCTCGCGGGCCATGGGCGCCGGCGGCCTGCACATCATGACCACCCAGGTCCTGCCCAACCTCGTGGCCACCATCATCGTGCTCACCACCATCTCCATCCCCGGCAAGATCACCGCCGAGGCAGCCCTGTCCTTCCTCGGGGTGGGCGTGCCCCCACCGACACCGTCCTGGGGCCGCTCCATCGGCTCGGCCATCACCTGGGTCGCCACCGACCCCTGGTACCTCGTCTTCCCCGGCGCCGCCCTGTTCCTGGTGACCCTGGCCTTCAACCTCTTCGGCGACGGCCTGCGCGACGCCCTCGACCCCAGGACCGGTGAGCACCGATGAACCGTCTGCACTTCCTCGGCCTCAGGCTCGTGCGCACCCTGGCGACCCTCGTCATCATCGTCTTCATCACCTTCGCCATCTTCTCCCTGTGGCCCTCCGACCCGGCCACCCTGGCCTGCGGCCGGCCCTGCACCCCGGAGAACCTCGAGCGCGCTCGCGCCTTCATGGGGTACGACCTGCCCTGGTACACCCAGTTCTGGCACTACCTCCAGGGCATCGTCGGGGGGCGCACCTTCGGTGAGGGCTCCGGCGCCATCGCCTGCGCCTCCCCCTGCCTGGGCTACTCCTTCCGCCTGTCGACGCCGGTCAGCGAGCTCGTGGCCACCCGACTGCCCGTCACCGCCTCGATCGCCGTGGGCGCCGCCGTCCTGTGGCTGGCCATCGGCGTGGGTGCCGGCGTCGTCTCCGCCCTCAGACGCGGCTCACGCCTGGACCGCACCATCATGACCGGAACAGTCCTGGGCATCTCCTCACCCGCCTACCTCGTGGGGCTGCTGGGCATCCTCCTGTTCGGCTTCACCCTCGACATGGTGCCGGTCTCCGGCTACGTCCCCTTCGCCGACAGCCCCCTGGACTGGGCCTGGCACCTCATCCTGCCCTGGTGCGTCCTCGCCCTCATCTCCGCGGCCGTCTACGCCCGCATGGTGCGTGGCGAGATGCTGGAGAACCTCGGCGAGGACTACGTGCGCACCGCCCGCGCCGTCGGCCTGCCCGAGCGCCGCGTCGTCGGCCGCCACGTGATGCGCAACATCTCCCTGCCGGTGGTCACCTACTTCGCCCTCGACCTGGGTGGCCTGCTGGGTGGTGCGGTCATCACCGAACGCGTCTTCTCCATGCAGGGCCTGGGCGCCCTCCTCATGGACGCCGTCGGCACCTCCGACGTCCCCGTCGTCATGGGGGTCACCCTGGTCGCCGCCGCCTTCGTCGTCGTCGCCAACCTTGTGGCCGACGCCGTCGCCACCCTCATCGACCCCCGTCTCTGACCGGCCTGCACTCAAGGCCCACCCCACCACTCCTCCGGCGCCGACGGCGTCGGGACCCCGACCGGCGACCCACCACGGGCCGACCGCAGCACAGGAAGGACACCCATGTCTCACTCCCACCGCTCCCTCGTCTCCTCCCGCCGCGCCTTCCTGGCCGGGACCGGCATGACCGCCCTGACTGCGCTGACCCTGGCCGCCTGCGGGGCCAACTCACGCTCGTCGGCGGGCGCCTCGGCCAGCGCCAAGGCCGGCGGCAACCTCACCGTCCTGACCTCGAGCTCCGACGTCGGCTGGGACCCCGCCAAGAGCCAGTCGATGCCCATGACCTCCCTCGGCCTGGTCCACCGGCGTCTGACCACCTGGAAGCTGGAGCCCGGCAAGCCCGTCGAGCTCGCCCCCGACCTGGCCACCGACACCGGCAAGGCCTCCGACGACGGCCGGACCTGGACCTTCACCCTCAAGAAGGGCCTCAAGCTCTCCGACGGCTCGGCCATCACCTCGGCCCACATCAAGCACGGGGTCGAGCGCTCCTTCGCGCCGGCCCTCTCCGGGGGCCTGGGCTACCACAAGTCCCTCCTGGCCGGCGCTGAGGGCTACCAGGGCCCGTACTCCGGCGCCCACCTGAGCTCTATCGAGACCCCCGACGAGTCCACCATCGTCTTCCACCTGGCGCGCGCCTTCGGCGACTGGCCCTGGATCGTCGCCCAGCCGGCCTTCTCCCCGGTGCCCGAGGGCGACGACCCCGCCACCTACTCCCACGCCCCCATCGCCTCGGGGCCCTACCAGATCGACCAGTACAAGCAGGGCTCCTCCATCACCCTCAAGCGCAACCCGCACTGGTCCAAGGACACCGACAGCGTCCGCCTGGCCCTGCCCGACACCTTCACCTTCTCACTCGGCCAGGACGAGACCACCTCCGCTCAGCGGCTCATCGCCGACTCCGGCGAGGACCGCAACGCCTTCGGTGCCGACCGCGTCTCAGCCGCCCAGCTCGCCCAGGTCTCGGCCAACGAGAGCGCCAAGTCACGCCTGGCCACCAGCCCCGAGGGCGGGCCGCTGGCCTTCCTGGCTATCAACGTCCAGCGCGTCAGCGACGTCAACGTGCGCAAGGCCATCGCCCACGCGGTCGATAAGGCCGCCGTCGTCGCCGCCCTGGGTGGGGAGCTCGGCGCCCAGGCCGCCTCCACCTACATCACCCCGGGGATCCCCGGCCGCCAGAGCTACGACCTCTACCCCCACGACGCCGCCAAGGCCAAGGAACTCCTGACCGGCAAGACCGTGCCGGCCCTGGTCCTGCTCACCGACAACGGCGCCGCCTCCAAGGCGATGGCCGAGGCTGTGGGCCAGTCCCTCAAGGAGGTGGGCCTGAAGGTCACCATCGAGCCGGTTGAGCCCGACACCTTCACCGAGCGCGCCACCAAGGGTGATGGCTCCACCTATGACCTGGCGATCGCCAACTGGAACCCGGACTACCCCTCCGCCAACGCCAACATCCAGCCCCTGTTCGCCTCCTCTGAGATCGGCTCGGGCGGCTCCAACTACGCCCGCTACTCCAACGCGGAGGTCGACGCCGCCATCGCCCAGGCCCAGGCCAACCTCGAGGCCAAGGCCGCGCAGGCCCAGTGGGCGGCCCTGGACCGCAAGATCGCCGAGGAGGTGCCCGTGGTGCCACTGGCCTACCGGCGCAACTCCTTCCTGCACGGCTCGGGAGTGGCCGGGTTCTTCGTCGAGTCCTACCCCGCCTACCCCAGCTACCAGGTGATCGGAGTGAGCGCCTCATGAGCCGGCGGACCCAGGGCGCCCACGCGCAGTCCACCGATGTGCCGGTCGCCGACGACGCGGCGCTGAGCCTGCGCGGCTTCGGCGTCACCTTCGCCGGCTCCGATACTCCCGCCTCCACCGGCATCGACCTGGATCTTCGGCCCGGTCGCGTCCAGGCCCTCGTGGGAGAGTCCGGCTCCGGGAAGTCGGTGACCGCCCTGGGCGCCCTGGGTCTGCTCCCTCCCACCGCCACCGTCACCGGCTCGGCGCGCGTCATCGACCCCGGCGCGGCCCGCAAGGCCGGCCGGGACGACGGAGAGTCCGGGACCGCGGACGCCGTCGAGCTCGTGGGAGCCTCGCGCCCGGTGCTCGACGACGTACGTGGACGCCTCGTCGGCACGATCTTCCAGGAGCCGACCACAGCCCTGGACCCGCTGGAGACCATCGCCTTCCAGATCGGGGAGGCCGTACGAGCCCACCCCGACGCCTTCCGGCGGGCTCACGCGAGCGCCGGATCGGATGCCGGCTCCCAGGCCGGTG
>CAJZFF010000240.1 GCA_915069725.1 uncultured Actinomyces sp. | reverse complement strand
GATCGAGGTCCTGGGCGGCGTCTACGCCGGCGGGATCATCCTGGCGCTGGTGACGCCACGCTCGCCGGCCATGACCCACCTGGCCTGGACCTCGACCGGCTGCCTGATCGCCTGCCTCGTGTGGTGCGTCGTCGGCTTCGTCGTCGAGCAGTGGTGCTCCATCTCCGGTGACGGCGACGACGACGGCTCGGCCGGTCCCGCCGGGCGGGCCCCCGAAGGACCAGGCGCCCCCGCATGACCGGCCCCGGAACAGGTCCCGGCGCGATGCCCGGTACCAGCCCCGCCGCCCCTGCTGCACCCGCTGGCCCAGCCTCGGCCCCCGGCCGCGCCGGTGAGCCGGATGCGCAGCCACCAGCCGGCGCCGACCCCTTCGCCCCCGACGGCGTCGTCTTCCACCCGGTCTCCCACCGCCTCATCACCGCCCGCATCCTGGGGGTCGGTCTCCTCTGCGCCGTCGTCATCATCGGTTTCGCCATCCCCGGGGCGCTCGTCTCCTCCGGATACTTCATCCCGGCGGGGGTCTTCGCAGCGCTGTTCCTCTGGCAGCTCTGGCTCATTCCGCGTCAGGTGCGGGCCATGGGCTACGCCCTGGCCGACAACCACCTCCTGTGGCGCCACGGCGTCATGTTCCGTTCCATCACCGTCACCCCCTACGGGCGCATGCAGTTCGTGGACACCTCCCAGGGGCCGCTCGCCCGGTGGCTGGGCATCGCCGAGGTCAGGCTCCACACGGCCTCGGCCAGTACCGATGCCACGATCAACGGGCTGCCGGTGGCCGAGGCGGAGAACCTGCGCCAGGTCCTGTCCCAGCGCGGTGAGGAGAGGATGGCCGGGCTGTGAGCCCCAGCTGGGAGAGCAGGCTGGAGGCCGCCCGCAAGGCGAGGATGGACGCCGCGGGGGAGAGCGGGCCCGCCGCCTCCCGGGATCTGCCCCTGCCCGAGAATGTCACCTGGCACCGGGTCAGCCTCGTCACGCCGGTGCTGGAGGGCTGGAAGATCGTCACCGGTGTCCTCGCCTTCGTCACGGTCCAGAACCTCGACGACCTCGTGCGCGCCTACCGCTTCATCAGTGAGCACGGCTTCTCCCTGGGCGGTCAGATCGGCTACTACCTGCTCGGCCTGGTCGCGCTCATCGCTCTGTGGGTGGTACTCGGGCTGCTCAGCTGGTGGCGGCGCGCCTACGCCGTGGACGCCGACGGCGTCTACCTGCGCTCGGGCATCCTCAGCCGCAAGCTGCGTACGGCCCGCCTGCCGCGCATTCAGTCGGTCGACGTCGTTCATCCCCTGCTCGGGCGCATCTTCGGTCTGGGGCAGCTGACCGTCGAGGTCGCCGGGGGCCGGAACTCGCGGGTCGTCATCGGATTCCTCACCACCTCCGAGCTTCAGACCCTGCGCGACCGCATCCTCGACCTGGCCGCCGGACAGATCGAGGATGCCGCGTCCGCCGACCGTCCGGCAGGCCTCACACCGGAGGGGACGCCGGGCTCGGAGGCCGCCCCCTCCACCAGGCGGCGCTCCACGCAGCTGCGGGCCTCCCACTTCCAGGAGCACCCGCTCTACAGCGTCGACAGCGCCACGCTCCTAGGCTCCCTGCTGCGCCACCCCATGACCTACACGCTTCTACTGGCGATAGTCGGCACGCTCGTGGTGGGAATCCTCATCATCGTCACGGACTCCATGACCGGCAGTGAGGCGCTGACGATCATCTCCTCCTACATCACGATGGTCATCGCGTTGGCGACCATGGTGTGGAACCAGTTCAACAGTGCCTGGAACTTCCACGCCGCCGCCACCCCCAGCGGCATCCGCATGAGCTACGGCCTCACCGCCGAGACCTCCCGGACGCTGCCGCCCGGGCGGGTCCACGGCGTCGGGCTCACCGGGCCGATTCTGTGGCGCCGCAAGGACTGGTGGAAGGTGGACGTCACCGTGGCCGGCCGCGACGAGCGCCCCCACGACGGCCAGACGCGGGAGATCGGCAACCTGCTCCTGCCCGTAGGGAGTCGGGACACCGCCCTGCGCGCGCTGTGGCTCGTGGTCCCCGACCTGGGCGTGCCCGACCCCGACAGGCTGCTCATCCAGGCCCTCACCGGCCGCGACGATGACGGCGTCGGCGACCCGCAGGCCCCGGCGGGCTCGGCCGAGCGCGGCTTCGTGCGCATCAGCCGCCGCGGGCGGATCTTCCGCCCCCTGACCTGGCGGCGTGCAGCCGTCATCCTCACCGACACCTGCGTCATCATCCGCCACGGCCGCTGGCGGCGGCGAGTGGCCGTCTTCCCCTATGAGCGCATCCAGTCCCTGCGTGTGCGCCAGGGGCCGCTGGCGCGCCGGCGCAGCCTGGCCTCCCTCCGACTCGACATGGTCGCCCAGGAGGTCCCCGCCTCGATCACCAACCTCGATGCCGCCGACGCCAAGGCCCTCGCGGCGCGGATCAGCCGGCGGGCGCTGCACCGGGTCCGTGCCGAGCAGCTCGACCGATGGCTCGCGCGCGCCGTCGCCGCCACGCAGCCTGCCGGGCCCTCAGTGCGCTAGATCCTGTTGCGTATGTTCGGGCGGAGGCCGGTTCTCGCCAGTGGCCGACGTCGCGGTCGTATCATAGGGCTCGCGTTCGAGGGGTAGAGGGTACGAACGCGCGCCCTCAGGTACGAACACGCGGACGCTTCACCCCGCTTTCGCAACATGCTCTAGCTGCGCAGGGTGGCGCGCAGGTGCAGGGCCTGCTCGGCGGTCAGGCGTCCGGTGGCCTCGCAGCGCTCAGTGGTGGCCGCGGCCAGCTGCCGGTAGGAGTCGACCACGTCGTCGAGGCTCCGTCCCTCTTTGTCACGCAGCGCGGAGAGCGCCTCCAGGTGGGAGGCCACCGTCCCGGCGTCGCCCCGAGAGACCGGGCCGGTCAGACCCGCCTCGCCCTCATGCAGGGCCCGGTCCAGGGCCGCCGTGAGCAGGGGGCCGAGCGTGGCCGCACCGTCCTCGACCCCGGCGGCCGCCAGCACCCGGACGGCCTGCGTCACCACAGTCAGCAGGTGGTTGGCGCCGTGGGCGAGGGCCGCGTGGTAGGTCGGGCGCGCCGACTCCTCCAGGACGAAGGGCTCCCCGCCGAGCTCGACCACCAGCGCCTGCGCGATCGGAAGCACCGCGACGGGCGCGGTCACGGCCATCGGGCAGCCGACGAGCCGGGCCACATCCGTGGAGAACCCGGAGAAGGTCATCGCCGGGTGGATCGCCAGCGGGATCGCCCCGCAGCGCTGAGCCGGGGCGAGCACGGCGGCCCCGTAGCGCCCCGAGGTGTGGGCCACCAGCTGGCCCGGCTGCCAGCGCCCCAGGTCCGCCAGGCCCTGGACGAGCGGCTCGAGGGCGTCGTCGGGGACCGCCAGCAGCACCAGCTCGGCGCGCTCGACGATCTCCTCGACCTCCAGGACCGGCACACCGGGCAGCAGCATCTCGGCGCGCTCGCGCGAGTCCTCCGAGACCGCGTGGACGCCGACCACCTGGTGCTCCACCGCCCGCAGCGCGCAGCCCAGGACTGCCCCGACGCGCCCGGCGGAAATGATGCCGACGCCCAGTCGGCCGGGCCGTCCCGCACCGGTACCGCTGTTTTCACTGCTGCTCATGCCGGGCCCTGTGCTGCCAACCTCGCTCATGCCCCCGATGCTCTCATGCTCGTGCTGTGCCGCGGCGCCGCCAGACGCCAGTTGCCGGGGGCACCGAGGAGCTTGCCGGATCCGCTCTGTGCTCGCCTTACGACGTAGAGCGGTTGCGCGCCCGGTTGGGGACTGCGTTTCATGTTGGGGACGTACTTTCATCCAAGACGATACGGCCTGACCGCAGTCATCTATGACAGAACGCAGTGCTCATGCCGAAAGTACGTTCCCAAAGGGGCCGGTGCTCAGAGGCCGCGTCAGTAGGCGGTTCGAGGGTGAGCGGTTTTGGGTGGTGGCCCCCTCGTGGTGACCCCTGGTACTGCACGAGGTCTGGGGCCTGCTGGCCGGGAGATGGGCGTACTCCACGGGGGTCGGGGGCTCGTGCAGTACGGATAACCCCTGGCCAGTGGAACCCCAACCTCGTGGAGTAGGCGCCTGGACACCGGGAAGATAATCCCGGGCGGCAGATGCGGGGACACACGTCAGTGCCGCTGCATTCACTCGGGCTCGTGCCGGTGTCTGTGCCGCCAATCTCGCTCATGCCCCCGATGCTCTCT
>CAJZFF010000239.1 GCA_915069725.1 uncultured Actinomyces sp. | reverse complement strand
CCAACCAGCCGCGCCTCCCACACCGCCTCCCGGACTGGCACCATCACGGCCGGGGACATTCCACGCGGCCGGGCGCGTCTCGCTGCGGCCGGGGGGCATTCGACGCCGTCGGGGACAGCAATCCCGTCCCCCAACGCACAGGACGTCCCCGGCGGGAAGAAAAAGTCCCCGCACGCGCAGGATGTCCCCACATGCCAGCGAGCTCTCGGAGACACGGCGTACGTTGGTCGTGTCCAATGCCGCGCGCCTTCCGCTGAGTCGGGGGCACCGGTGCCTGCGGATGGCGGCCGACAGCACCACCACCGCCGACACCGCCTTCGTCCGCGCAGCCCCGCCCGCTATTGCCACGATTGGAGACAGCTGATGACCGCTAAGAAGGCCCTCAAGAAGACGGGCGACCGCACTCTCATCATCTACGCCCACCCCTACGACGGCTCCTTCAACCACGCCGTACTCGAGACTGCTACCTCCGCCCTGGACAAGGCGGGCCGGCCCTACGACGTCGTCGACCTCTACGCCGACGGCTTCGACCCGCGCATGCCCACCGAAGAACTGGCCCTGTTCACGGAGGGCGGCACGCTGGACCCGCTGGTGAGCCACTACCAGAAGCTCATCGAGGGGGCCTCGCGCATCGTCATCATCGCCCCGATCTGGTGGAGCGAGCTACCCGCCATCGTCAAGGGCTTCGTCGACAAGGTCATGAAGCAGAACTGGGCCTACCACCCGACGGCCTCCGGGGTGAAGGGGCACCTCACCCACATCCAGCAGGTGCTGGTGCTCACCACCTCAACCGCCCCGACCTGGTTCCTGCGCCGGTTCTGCGGCAACTACGTCGGCTCGGTGTTCCTGGGAGCCGTCCTCAAGCAGCTGGGCATGGGCGGGCGGAGCTGGGTCAACTTCGGCAAGGTCGGTAAGACCGGCCGGCGCCAGCACAAGAAGCACCTCAAGCGCGTCGCCCGGCTCGTGGTGAAGTGACGCATGAGCCCCAGTGTCCCCGCGGCGCGCCAAGCCGACCTGAACTCGGGACAAGACGAGTCCCGAACCCTGGCGGAGATCCTGGCCATCACCCATTCCGCACTTCTGACGCAGGTGGTGCCGGAGGCGCCCGAGGGGCTGGTGGAGGCCGCCAAGCGCGCCGACTCGCTCGGCATCCTGGCCCGTATGCAGACCATGGGCGACGCGCTGTACACGCACCTGGGTCGCTCCGCCTGTCTGGATCTCGCTGACCACCCAGCCGACACGGTCCGGGGCTGGGCTGTCTTCGCCCTGGTCTCCCAGGAGAAGGACGCCGACGTCGACACGCTGTTGGCCCTGGTGCGACCGGCCGCGGACGACCCGCACTTCGGAGTGCGCGAGTGGGCATGGATGGCGGTACGACCGCACTTGGTACCCCGGCTCGACAAGGCGATCCACGCGCTGCGGCCATGGACCTCGGAACCCTCGGAGCGCATTCGGCGCTTCGCCAGCGAGTCGCTGCGTCCACGGGGCGTGTGGGCTCGGCACATCCCCGCTCTCAAGAAGGAGCCCGAGCGGGGCCTTCCGCTGCTCGAGCCGCTGCGCGCCGACTCCTCCCGTTACGTGCAGGACTCTGTGGCGAACTGGATCAATGACGCCGCCAAGACTCAGCCCGCCTGGGCCAGGGAGCTTTGCGAGCGCTGGAAGGAGGAGTCACCCACCCCGGCCACTGAACGGATCATCAAGCGAGCACTGCGCTCGATCCGGTGATGGTGTCGGCCTGCTGGTGGCCGAACCCGGACGGGCTGTCCTCTCAGTAGTCACGCGCCCCTCGACGGGGACATTCTGCGCGGGCGGGTGCGTGTCCTTCCGGACGGGGGCATTCGACGCCGTCGGGGACAGCAAACCCGTCCCCGAACGCGCGAGACGTCCCCGGCCGGAAGAAAGTGTCCCCGCATGCGCAGGATGTCCCCGGCCGTGAGGGAATGTCCCCATCAGCGGGGCAGCGTCACGGCGCTGGCATACTTCGGTCGTGCCCGATACCGCTCGCCTTCCCCTGAGTCGGTGGCGCCTGCTCCCCTGCCGCCTGGTCCAGTTCGCCCTCCTGGAGCTGGCCTGCTGCGCCTTCGCCATCGCCATCTTCGTCGGACTCGCGGCCAGTGCCCTGATCTGGAAGTACACGAATCCGCCGATCGCCCGCTACGACGCCCTGCTGATCTACGTCATCGTCGTTCAGATCGCCTTCGTGGCCCTCAAGCAGGAGACCTGGCGCGAGCTCGGCGTCATCTGCGCCTTCCACCTCATCGGGCTGGCGCTGGAGGTGTTCAAGGTCCACACCGGCTCCTGGGCCTATCCGGACGCGGGAGTGGTACGCGTCGGCGGGGTGCCGGTCTTCTCCGGATTCATGTACGCCTCCGTCGGCTCCTACATCTGTCAGGCCTTCCGGCGCCTCGACCTGCACGTGGGCGGTTTTCGGTGGTGGCCGGTGAGTCTGCTGGCCGTGGCTGCCTACCTCAACTTCTTCACCCATCACGTCATCGTCGACCTGCGCTGGGTGATCGCGGCCGGTTTCCTCATCGCCCTGTGGGGAAGCGCCGTCCACTTCACTGTCGGCGGGGACCGCTACTGGATGCCGACGACGGTGGCCTTCATCCTCATCGGGGGATTCCTCTGGCTGGCGGAGAACCTGGCCACGGCGCTGAGCGCCTGGCGCTACCCCGATCAGGCCGACGGCTGGCACCTGGTGCATGCCGGCAAGTTCGGCAGCTGGGCGCTGCTCATCTCGCTCAGCTTTGTGCTCGTCGCCGCCGTCAAGGCGAAGGAGGGCACCCTCTACGGACGCGGCCTGCCGCGCGTGACGCGCCGGCGCCTACGGATCGCCGAGACCTGAGCAACGCCGAGCCGGGCATTCGTCGCGGTGCCCCACAGAAATTCCGGAGGGCTATGCGACGAATGCCCGGCTCGACGGGAGAAAGAGTCAGAGGTTGACCTGGCGGGAGATGATGCCGGCCTTGGCGCGGCGGACCTCGGGGCTCAGGGGGCTGGAGTCGGCCAGTGCGGCCTCCAGGCGCTTGCCCGTGGCCTGCAGCGGCTTGGTGAGCTCCTCGGCCTCCGTGCCGGGGACGAGCTCCCACACCGGGATGGCCAGGCCGTTGGCCCGGAAGGCGCCGACGAAGCGCGCCCCCTCCTCCAGGTCGGACTCGCGCGCGGCGTAGATGCGGGCGAAGGCGTTGAAGAACTCGTCCTCATCCTCCCCGCGCACCCAGCGCACGAACTCCTTGGCGCCCAGTCGGCACCAGTAGGCGTGCTCGACGCCGGGAACAGGCCGGGTCGGGGCGATCTCCTCCTTGGCGCGCTCGATGGCCTCCTCGATGACCTGGCGGGCCTGCTCGTTCTCGCCGGCGGCCTGCGGGTCGATCCAGAAGTCGAAGGTCTCGCGCACGGAGACCACCGGCGGCTCACTGGTGTCGAGGATGTCCTGGAGGCGCGGGCCGGGCTCGGGCAGGCCGTCGGTGCGCAGGGCCTGACCCTCGGGCAGCTCGAGGGTGGCCAGGACGGCGGCGGCGACGTCGCGGGAGGCGTCCCCGGAGTGCATGGAGGTCTGCATAGCCACGAGGACCTCGCCGTCGGAGCGCTTGAGCCCCTGGACAAACTCGGGAAGGAGCGTGACGAGCTGAACCTGCTTGCCCCCGTACTCCTTGGTCAGGCGCACGGTGGCCGTGGCAGCCGGGATGATCTGAGCCATCGCCACGAGGTCCTCCTCGGCCGGCAGACCGGCGAAGGGGCGGGCGACGAACTCGATGCTCTGCTTGCGGGGCTTGGCCGACGCGGCGGCCGGACGGCGCCCGTGGCGCTTCTTCTTCGACATGCCCGTCAGCCTACCGGCCGCATCGCACCCCTCCCAGGCCGAGGACGGCCCGTCGTCGCCCCATGGCGCTGTTCACTCGTGGTTCACGGCAGCTCTCCCCATCGCCCTGCCGTCACATCACAGGCAGAACGACAACGACGCCGCGAGAAGTAGTGAATGCTATCCCCATGCGATTCAGTGCGGCGAACCTTCGGCACCTGTGTGTGCGTCTTGCTCGAACGATTTTCCGAAGTCGTTCACTCACCGCCGCGCTCGTCCTCATCATGGTGACCGCGTCCCTGTCCATCGCCCAGGCGTGGGCACGACAGGGCCCCGTCATGGCCTCCTCGCTCACCGAGCCGAAGGCGCCGGCCTTCTCAACATGGCAGGGG
>CAJZFF010000238.1 GCA_915069725.1 uncultured Actinomyces sp. | reverse complement strand
CGGCGGCCGCGCCCGTGGCCAGGACGCGCAGCTCGGCCGAGTAGCGGTCCTGGACGTTGGAGCGCCGCGCCATCTCACGACGCCCCACCAAATACGGAAAGAGGTACACGGAGAGAACCGTGATGAGGGCGATGACTGCCCAGATCTCGATTCCCACACAGCAACCGTAAGCGCGCCCACCCTCCTCCCTGCGCAGGAACACTCCGGCTTTCCTTCGAAATACCTGGGATTCACGATGTCACAGCGTCAGCACGACACCTCTGCCACCACATGAGTCACACCCGTTTCTTCCGCCTCCCTGGCCACGCCGTGACCGACCGGCAGACAGCCTGCCCGAACGCGCCGTCGGCACATCCGCCGCACCCCCGCGAGCGCCCCACCCCTAACCGGCGCGACCGCCGTGACAAATCGTCACCCGCGCGCGAGTCGCTGCTCGAATCCGACACCTTCGGGCCCGTGGGTCTCCTCGGCGAGGGCCGCGAAGGAGACGTGGTCGGCCCAGGCGCCGTTGATGTGCATGTAGCCGCGGCGCAGCCCCTCCTCGCGCAGCCCGAGACCGCGGCACAGGGCCAGGCTGCGCTCATTGTCGGGGCGCACGTTGATCTCCACGCGGTGCAGCCCCACCGGCCCCAGCAGGTGGTCCAGGACGAGGGCCACCGCCAGGCGCATGATCCCGCGCCTCTGCCAGGCCGAGCCGATCCAGTAGCCGACCTGGGCGCTGCGCGTGGCACCCCAGATGATCGGGTCGACAGCGATCTGCCCGGCGAAGGCGCCGTCGACCTCGACGACGAAGGGCATCGCCTCGGCGAGCCTGGCCCGGCGCGTCTGGCGGCGCAGGAAGACGGGGAAGGTGCTCAGCGTCTCCCCGCCGCCGGCCGGCAGGGTGGCCTCCCAGGGGGCGAGTCGGTCGTTGTCCGCCAGCCGCAGCTCCTTCCAGGGCTCCTCATCCTCGGCTCGCAGCTCACGCACGACGACCCGGGGGCGCCCGGGCAACTGCGCGGCACCGGACGCCAGTCCCTCCTGGGCACCTTCGGGCTCGAGGCGCACCGGCCAGGTGAAGCGCGCCGGCGTCCCGGCCCCGAGCAGCAGGCCGGCGAGGGCCCGCCGGGCTCCGCCACCGAGGGAGCCGTCACGAGGCGTCGAGCGCGGGGTGGGCATCAGGCGTCCAGCAGGAGGCAGTGGAGGGTGTCTCCGGACACCACGGTGCTCGTGTCCTCGGGCACGACGGCGATGGCGTTGGCCTCGGACAGGCCGTGCAGCCGGACGGTGCCCGGCGGCGTCGTCGGCCCGGCGCAGTATCCGCGGGAGGGTGAGCCGCTGACGTGCACGGGGACGAACTCGCGCTTGCCGCTCGGGGAGTGCCAGCCCTCGGAGATGGTGGCCGGCAGGCTGGAGCGGTGCAGGGAGGTGCGTCCGGCGATCTGGCGCAGGACTGGGCGCACGAAGGTCTCGAAGGCGATCTGGGCGCTGACCGGGTCGCCGGGCAGGCAGAAGATCGGGGTGCCCTCGACCGTCCCGACTCCGAGCTGGCGGCCCGGGGACATGGCGACGGCGTCGAAGCGCACCGAGCCCAGGGGTGCCAGGACCTCCTTGACCGTGTCCCCCTGCCCGACGCTCAGACCTCCGGTGGTGATGAGGACGTCGGCGCGCACGAGCTGGTCCTCGATGGTGTCGGCCAGGGCGCGCAGCTCGTCGGGGACGGCGGCCACCCGGAAGGCCTGGCCGCCGGCGTCGGTGACCGCGCAGGCCAGGGCGTGGCCGTTGGCGTCGAAGACGTCCCCGGCCTCGCGGGACTGGCCGGGCTCGACCAGCTCGTCCCCGATGGAGACCACGACGACGCGCGGGGCGGGACGCACGCGCACCCGGTGCAGCCCGAGGCCCGCCAGGAGGGCCACCTGACGGGCGCTGACGCGCGATCCCCGTTTGAGAACGGTGGTTCCGGACTTCACGTCCTCGGCGCGGCGACGGACGTTGTCGCCGGCCGCGACGGCGTGGTGGATGGCGACCCGGGACTCGCCGCGGTCGGTGTCGGCCCAGGGGATAACGGCGTCGGCTCCCAGCGGCATGGGGGCGCCGGAGTCGATGAGGACGGCGGCCCCGGAGACGAGGTGGCAGGGGCGCATGTCACCGGCGCGCACCGCATCGACGACGTCGAGCACGAGCGGGTTGTTGCGATCGGCCTCGGCGACGTCCTTGGCAATGACCGCATAGCCGTCCTGTCCGGCCAGGTCCACGGCCGGCAGGTCGATTCCGGAGACGACGTCCTGGGCCAGGACGCATCCGACGGCGTCGGGCAGGACCACGTCGAGGGGCGCTGCCGCCTGGGCGATCTCCAGGCAGGCGGCCAGGTGCTCGGCCACTGTTCTCATGACACTCAGGTTACCGTCAGGTTGACGACACGCGCCGTGCCCCGCCGGGACGAACGATTCAGGCGCAAGGTGTCATCACCTGCGAGGATGGGGCCATGACGACCGGCGCGCTGGACCTTCCCGACACGAGCCGACTCGAGGACGACGACGCCAAGGACGAGCTGCGCAAGGTGCTGCGGGCGCACCGTCGCGCCCATCACCACCACCCGACCCAGGGCCACACGGCGGCCTGCGAGGCGCTGACCGAGCACGCCCTGGAGGCGGTGGCCGGCGCTCAGAAGGTGGCGGCCTTCGTGTCAGTGGGGGCCGAACCCTGTACCCGGCTGCTGCTGGAGCGGCTTCACGAGAGCGGCGTCCAGGTCCTGCTGCCGGTGCTCGGCCCTCGCCTGGCGCGCTGCTGGGGACTGTTCCAGGGCAGTGCGGACCTGGCGGAGCGGGCCCCGAGGCGCCCCCCGGAGCCCAGTGGCCCCAGCATGCCGGCCGACGCGGTCGGCCAGGTCGACGCCCTCATCATTCCGGCACTGGCCGTGGACAGCGCCGGGCGCCGCCTGGGACAGGGCGGCGGCTGGTACGACCGAATGCTGCCGCTGCGCTCCCCGGAGGCCCACACCTTCGCCATCCTCCACCCCGAGGAGCTGGTGCCCGGGCCCTTGCCGATGGAGGAGCACGACGAGCCCGTGGACGCCGTCATCACTGCCCAGGAGTGGTTCCTGCTGGCTGCTGGCTCGCCGGCGCACGCCATGTCGCCGGAGTCCTGAGCCCACCGACGCCGCGGACCTCCGGGGGCCACAGGCTCGCGGGGGAGCCCCCTGTCCACAGCGCCGAGGAGCGGGCGTGCCATGCCGCCGCCGGCCGCCGACCCTGGTGGCATGAGAGCTCGCCATGGACTGCCCCGCCGCCCCTCCCTCAGCGCCTCGCGGGAGCCTCACGATCCCCGAGGAGGGTCGCCTCGCTCCTTCGCGTCCGCATCCCGGTCGGCCCGCCCGCCCCGTTCGGGCCGGCTGGTCGGGCGGGCCGGGGGTCGTCCCTCGCTTCTGCTGTGGCGCCATCGCCACCTGGTGGTGGCTCTCTGCCTGGGAACCGCGGTCCTGGTGGCCCTCAGTGTGCTGCGTCCCGGCCCCGAACGTGGGCAGCAGGTTCTTGTCGCCTCGCGCGCGATCAGTGCCGGAGCGCTTCTCACCGAGCAGGACGTCTCGGTCAGCACGCTTCCGGCCGGCGCTCTCCCCCAGTCCCCGTTGACCTCCACGGGGCAGGCGGTGGGGAGCCGGGCGGCCATCTCCTTGGAGAAGGGCACGGTGCTGACGGCCTCGATGACCAGTGGAGGCCTGACCCAGCAGCTGGGAGACGACGAGCGACTGGTCCAGGTGCCCATCGACGTCGGCGCCGAGCTGGCCCGCCCCGGCGCGCGGGTGGACGTCATTGGGCAGGTCCCCGAGGGCTGGACACCACCAGGGCAGGACGACGCCTCTCAGAGCGGGACGGCGCAGAGTCCCGGAGAGCAGTCCGAGGCCCATGCCACACCGAAAGACCCCGGGAACGGCTCGACAACGAGTCCCACTGGAAGCCCTGACGCGCCTTCTTCACCAACCGACCAGGAATCACCAGGATTTCAAGAGTCTTCTCTGAGCATTTCCCAAGGAATACCGGCTGCGCCTTTTGGAACGCACAGCACGGTTCTCTGTTCCGAAGCACGAGTAGTGATGATTCAGCAGGTCGGAGAGGGTGGACAATGGACAGGAAACAAGAAAGTAACGCTTATCACACTGGCTATTCCTGCAAGTAGCGCTACTCTGGTGGTTGGCGCGGCTACGAATAGCACGCTCGGCATTGCGCTGAGCCCGTAATGCCGCT
>CAJZFF010000237.1 GCA_915069725.1 uncultured Actinomyces sp. | reverse complement strand
CGCGCAAGATCGTGCGCGACGCCCTGGGGGAGGACATCGACGCCATCCGCGAGGACCTCGCCCACCCCTTCAGGTCCGTCGGCTCAGCCGCCAAGGAGGCCTCCGACGACGCCGCCCAGGCGGTCAACGACGTGGTCACGCAGGACCGGGCCAAGTCACTGAGCAAGCAGATCGAGGCCAAGCGGGCCGAGCATCTGGGCGGGAATGATGCTGAGGCCGCTCAGAACACTGAGAACACGCAGGGTTCCGAGAGCATCGAGAGCCTCGAGGGCGCGGAGAGGACCGAGGCTGCTGAGAGCCTCGAGAGCTCCGAGAGTATCGAGCAACCCGCAGGCTCCACCTCGCCGCGGGGCGTGCTTCAGCAGACGGATGACGCCGAGCTCGAGGCCCAGTCCGAGCCGGCGGAGGAAGCCGATCCGACTGACGGGTCCGATGAGGCCGAGACCGAGCAGCCCGAGGGGACCAAGGATGCCTGGACCGGCGGCTACGCGACCCCCGCCGAGGCCGTGGCGGCCTACCGGGCCCAGGCCGCGGCGACGTCGGACGCCGACCGCACCGACGAGGGCCGGGTCAAGACCGGCGTCTTCACCGGCTTCTTCGGCATCAACCCCGTCAACGGGGCGAAGGTGCCGGTCTTCGTGGCCGACTACGTCCTCATGGGCTACGGGACTGGCGCCATCATGGCCGTGCCCGCCCACGACGAGCGCGACTACGCCTTCGCCACCAAGTACGACATCGACATCATCCAGACCATCGGCCCGGCCGACGACCCCCACGGCGTCGACCTGTCCACCCAGGCCTACACGGGCGACGGCGTCGTCGTGAACTCCGCCCAGGGCGACCTGGACATCAACGGCATGAGCAAGGACGAGGCCAAGGCCACCATGATCGGCTGGCTGGAGGCCAAGGGCGCCGGCCGCGGTGCGGTCACCTACCGCCTGCGCGACTGGCTCTTCTCCCGCCAGCGCTACTGGGGCGAGCCCTTCCCGATCGTGTGGGACGAGGACGGCGGCGTCCACGCCCTGCCCGAGTCGATGCTGCCGGTCGAGCTGCCCGAGGTCACCGACTACTCTCCGCGCTCCTACGACCCCGACGACGCCGACTCCTCCCCGGAGCCGCCGCTGGGCAAGGCCACCGAGTGGGTCGAGGTCGAACTCGACCTGGGCGATGGCCCCCGGACCTACTACCGCGAGACCAACACGATGCCGCAGTGGGCCGGCTCGTGCTGGTACGAGATGCGCTACATCGACCCGACCGATGACAAGGCGCTCGTCGACCCGGCCAACGAGGCCTACTGGATGGGGCCGCGCCCCGAGGCCGGTAACACCTCCGGCGGCACCGACCTGTACGTCGGCGGCGTCGAGCACGCCGTCCTGCACCTGCTCTACGCGCGCTTCTGGCACAAGGTCCTGTTCGACCTGGGCCACGTCTCCTCCTCCGAGCCCTACCACCGCCTCTTCAACCAGGGCTACGTCCAGGCCTACGCCTACACCGACTCCCGCGGCCAGTACGTGCCCGCTGACGAGGTCGAGGAGGTCACCGCCGAGGACGGCACCACCAGCTACCTGTGGCAGGGGCAGCCCGTGCGTCGCGAGTACGGCAAGATGGGCAAGTCCCTGAAGAACATCGTCACCCCCGACGACATGTACGAGGCCTACGGCGCCGACACCTTCCGCGTCTACGAGATGAGCATGGGGCCGCTGGACGCCGACCGCCCGTGGGACACCCGCGCCGTCGCCGGCAGCCAGCGCTTCCTGCAGCGCCTGTGGCGCAACGTCATCGACGAGACCACCGGCGAGCTGACGGTGACCGAGCAGAGCGCCGACGAGGAGACCCGCCGGCTCGTGGCCAAGACGATCGTGGGCGTGCGTGAGGACTACGAGGGGATGCGCCTGAACACGGCCATCGCCAAGCTCATCGTCCTCAACAACCACCTCACCGGGCTCGGGGAGGTCCCGCGCGAGGCCGTCGAGGCCCTCGTCCTCATGACGGCGCCCGTGGCCCCGCACATCGCCGAGGAGATCTGGAAGCGCCTGGGCCACGAGCACTCCCTGGCCCACGAGGACTTCCCGGTCGTGACCGACGAGGCGCTGCTGGCCGCCGAGAAGGTCACCTGCGTCATCCAGGTCAAGGGCAAGGTCCGCGACCGCCTCGAGGTCGACCCCGGTATCTCCGAGACCGAGCTCGAGAAACTGGCCCTGGAGGCCCCCGGCGTCATCCGCACCCTGGACGGGCGCGGCGTGCGCAAGGTGATCGTGCGCGCCCCCAAGCTGGTGAGCATCGTCCCCGAGTGACCGGGGCGGGCTGCCCGACGGCGCCACTCACGGCCGCGCCGCGGTAGCCCGGGAACATTACGAGGGGCTGCACGAACCGAGATGGTTGGTGCAGCCCCTTCGCCTTGCTTGAGCCGGTTCTCAGCGGCGCCTGAGGGTGCCGAAGATGGAGCGCGTGATCTCGCGGGTGATCTGGCGGCCCACCGAGCCGATGGTCTTCTCGACCTCCCGCTTGCGGCGCTCGGCAGCCTTCTCCTCCTCGCGCTGGCGACGCTGGGCCTCCTTGACGGCCTCGCGCTCCAGGCGCTCGGCCTCCTTCTGACGCTGAGCCGCCTGGCGGGCGGCCTCCTTCTCCAGGGCCTTCTGCGCGGCGGCGTCGGCCTTGGCCTGCTCCTTGGCGGCCTGCTCAGCGGCGCGAGCGGCCTCGGCGGCCTCGGCATCGGCCTGGACCCGCTGGGCCAGCAGCTCGTAGGCGGACTCGTTGTCCACACTCGTGGCGTACTTGGGTTTCAGCGGTGAGGAGGCCAGCACCTGGCTGACGGTGCCGTCCTGGGCCGGCCCCATGACGGCGGCGGGCACGTTGATGACCACCGGGGCCACCGGTGCCGGGCGCCCCTTCTCGTCCAGCACGCTGACGACGGCCTGGCCCGTGCCCAGCGACGTGAGCACCCGGCTGAGGTCCACCGGGCTGACCGGGAAGGTGGAGACCGCCTTCTTGAGGTTGGCGGCGTCGGCCGGGGTGTGGGCGCGCAGCGCGTGCTGCACCCGGCTGCCGAGCTGGGCCAGGACCTCGTCGGGGACGTCCGTGGGCGACTGGGTGATGAAGACGATGCCCACGCCCTTGGAGCGGATGAGCCGCACCGTGCGCACCACGGCCTCCAGGAAGGCCTTCGAGGCGCCGGAGAACAGCAGGTGGGCCTCGTCGAAGAAGAACACCATGGTGGGCTTGTCCGGGTCGCCGACCTCCGGCAGGGTCTCGAAGAGCTCGGCGAGCAGCCACATGAGGAAGGTGGAGAACAGCGTGCCCTGGGACTGGATGTCGGCCAGCTCCAGAGCGGAGATGATGCCGCGCCCATCGGGGGAGACCCGCATGAGGTCACGCACGTCGAGCGCCGGCTCACCGAAGAATGCCTCGCCGCCGGCCGCCTCCAGGGCGGCGATCTCCCGCAGGATGACCCCGGCCGTGGCCGCGGAGACCCCACCGATGGTCTTGAGCTCCTCCTTACCGGCCTCCGTGTTCGTCAGGTAGTCGACGACGGCGCGCAGGTCCTTCAGATCCAGCAGGGCCAGCCCCTGGCTGTCCGCCCAGTGGAAGACCAGCTGGAGGGCGGAGGCCTGCGTGTCGTTCAGGCCCAGGACCCGCGAGAGCAGGATCGGCCCGAACTCGGTGACCGTCGTGCGGATCGGGGTGCCGCTGATGCCGGCGCCGGAGTCCGACCCGCCGAGGTTGAACAGCTCGATGGGGAAGGACTGGCCCTTCCAGTCCTGGCCGGTGGACGCGATGCGGGAGGCGATCTTGTCATTGGAGGCTCCGGCCTCGGCCAGTCCGGTCAGGTCCCCCTTGACGTCGGCCATGAACACCGGGACACCGGCGGCGGACAGCCCCTCGGCCAGGAGCTGGAGCGTGCGGGTCTTACCGGTTCCGGTCGCCCCGGCCACCAGCGCGTGCCGGTTGAGCAGTCCCAGCGGGATGCCCACCGACAGGTCCTTGACCGCCGCGGGCTCGCCCCCCGAGAGCGTGTCGAGGTAGGTGCCCACCGGCAGGGTGGGGGAGGAGAAGCTGTAGCCGGAACGCACCTGGGCGGTGTAGCCGGCCTCCTCGGCCTCCTGACTGCCCGAGGCATGCTCGGCCGCAGCGGCGGTCTCGGCCTGCGCGGGTGCCGGATCCTGAACTGGCTCCTGGGGCTGCTCGGCAGTCGGTACCGGTTCGGCGGCCGCCGCCGGCTC
>CAJZFF010000236.1 GCA_915069725.1 uncultured Actinomyces sp. | reverse complement strand
CGGGGTTGACCCACACCTTCTCGGCGCCCAGGGCGTCCACGGCCCGCTGGAGCAGGTCGGTGCACTCGGCCTGGCTGGGCACGCGCGGGGAGTGGATGTCCCACACGCCCGGGCCGAGCTGGCGCTCGAAGCCGTGCTCGGCCACCGCGGGCAGGATGTCCATGCGCGAGCGGGAGGCCTCGATGGAGGTGACGTCGGCATCGAGGTGGTCGACCGCGTCGATGACGACGTCGAACTCGGAGTAGCACAGGTGGGTGTGGATCTGGGTGGACGGGGCCGCGCCCCCGGTGGCCAGGCGGAAGGAGCCGACGGACCACTCCAGGTAGGCGGGGCGGTCGGCGCGCCGCAGCGGCAGGGTCTCGCGGATGGCGGGCTCGTCGACCTGGATGACGCCGATGCCGGCGGCCTCGAGGTCTGCGACCTCCTCGCGCAGGGCCAGGCCCAGCTGGTCGGCGACCTGGGCGCGCGGGATGTCGTCGCGCACGAAGGACCAGGCCATGATCGTCACCGGGCCGGTGAGCATGCCCTTGAGGGGCTTGTCGGTCAGGGACTGGGCGTAGGCCGACCAGGTCACCGTCATGGGCTCGGGACGGGCGACGTCGCCCCACAGGATGGAGGGACGGGTGCAGCGCGAGCCGTAGGACTGGACCCAGCCGTGCTCGGTGGTCACGAAGCCGTCGAGCAGCTCGGCGAAGTACTGGACCATGTCGTTGCGCTCGGCCTCGCCGTGGACCAGAACGTCCAGGCCGAGGCGCTCCTGAAGGGCGACGACGCTGGCGATCTCGGCGCGCATGGCGGCGTCGTAGGCGGCGTCGTCGATCTCGCCCTTGCGCCAGGCGGCGCGGGCCTTACGGATCTCGGCGGTCTGCGGGAAGGAGCCGATGGTAGTGGTGGGCAGTTCGGGCAGGCCGAGGCGCTCGTCCTGGGCCGCCTTGCGCTCACCGTAGGGGGCGCGGGTGCGGTCGGCGTCCGTGACGGCGTTGACGGCGGTGCGCACCTCGTCACGGCGCACACCCGGGTGGGCGGCGCGCTGGTTGCGCAGGTCGGCGTCCTGGGACAGCTCTGCGGCGATGGCGTCCCGCCCCTGCTCCAGGCCCTTGGCCAGGGTGATGACCTCCCCGACCTTCTGGTCGGCGAAGGCCAGCCAGGAGCGGATCTCCGGGTCGATGGCGGTCTCGCGCTCGACGTCGTGGGGCACGTGCTGCAAGGAGGTGGAGGTTGCCACGGTGATGGGGGTGCCCTCGGGAAGGCGCTGGCGCAGCTGCTCGAGCACGTCCATGGCCCGGTTCAGGTCGGTGCGCCAGATGTTGCGGCCCGAGACGACGCCGGCGACGACGGTCTTGCCCTTCAGGGCGGCCAGGTCGCCGGCCTCGGGCAGCGCGCCGGCCACGAGGTCCAGGCCCACGGCCTCGATCGGGGTCTGAGCGAGCACGGGCAGGGCGTCGCCCAGGGAGCCGTAGGTTCCGGCCACCAGGATCTGGGGGCGCTCCACGATGGCGCCCAGCCAGGTGTAGGCGTCACGCACGGCGTCGAGGACGCGCTGGCGCTCCACGTTCCAGGAGTCGGAGACCAGGGCGGGCTCGTCGAGCTGGACCCAGGTGGCGCCGGCCTCGTGCAGGTCCATGAGGAGGTGGCCGTAGGCGTGCAGGACGTCGCTGAGGCGGTCCAGGGGGTGGAAGTCCTCAGCCGCCTCGTCGGAGGGCTTGGCCATGAGCAGGTAGCTCACCGGTCCTACGACGACGGGGCGGACCTCGGTCCCAGCGGCCTTGGCCTCGCGGACCTGGTCGGCGATGGCGGTGTCGACATAGTCGATGGGGGTGGAGGCGTCGATCTCGGGGACCAGGTAGTGGTAGTTGGAGTCCAGCCACTTGGTCATCTCCATGGCGGGGCGGGCACCCTCACCACGGGCCAGGGTGAAGTAGCCCTCGACATCGAGGGCGCCGTCGGCGTTCAGCAGGTCGCGGAAACGGGTGGGCGCGGCCCCCAGGGTGGCGGTCACCTGAAGAACCTGGTCGTAGAGGGTGAAGTCCGCCGGCACCGAGGCGGGCTGAGTCAGCCCCAGGTCCGTCAGGCGTGAGCGGGTCGCCCCGCGCAGCTCGGCAGCGGCGTGCTTGAGCTCCTCGACGCTCAGGTTCCCCTTCCAGAAGGACTCCACGGCGCGTTTGAGCTCACGGTCCCTTCCGATGCGGGGGTATCCCAGGATGGTGGCCCCCGGCAGAGGGGCGGAGGGGACCTGTGACTCGGTCACAGCGATCTCAGCCGGTGAGGCGGGGGCGACCGACTCAGGGGTGGCGCTCATGCATTCTCCTTGGTGATGGTGGTGAGGGGCTGAACGGGGTGGTGGGAAGACACTGCTGCGCGGGCAGAGCCACGGCGCAGGAAAGAAGGGCCTCGGCCGGGCGTGGCCTGGAGGTATCCGCGATCGACGGCGTCGCGCACCTCCCGATCGGGCGCGGCTCCGGCCAGGATGCCGCCCAGACGCAGGTGGCTGATGACGTCGAGGGCCGGACGGGTGCGGTTGAAGGTGTACAGGTGCAGACCGGGGGCACCGGCGCGCAGCAGCGCGGTGGCCAGGTCGAGCGTCGCGCCGATGCCGCGTTCCACGAGGGTGGCGCCGCTGGCCGATCCCAGCGAGGATCGCAGGCCGGTGGGCACGCGCACCCCGGTGAGCGCCTCCAGGCGGGTGAGCCGACGCAGGTCGGTCAGTGGGATCACGCCGGGAAGGATCGGGATGCTCACGCCCGCGTAGGAGGCCGCGTTGGTCAGCGCCACGTAGTCGGCCGCGTCGTAGAACACCTGGGTGATCGCCATGTCGGCCCCGGCGGCCTGCTTGGCGGCCAGGACCTCAATGGCCTCGATGTGGTCGCTGGTGGCTGGGTAGGCGGCCACGGCGATCGTGACGTGGCGCCTGCCGTCGCCGAAGAAGTCGGCCTCGACCTCCCGGATGACCCGGACGAGGTCGTCGGCGTGGCGCAGCTCCCCGGCGACGTCGTCGGCCCGAGTACCGGCAGGAGGGTCGCCGCGCAGGGCCAGGAAGCGTCGCACCCCCATGCGCAGGAAACGGGTGACGATGTCGACGGCCTCCTGCTTGCAGTAGCCGATGCAGGTCAGATGCGCCATGAGGGGAATGGTGCTGGACTCCAGAACATGGGCGAGCACGCACTCGGACGGATTGGTCCGCTCCTGGACCACGCGCACGCGGGGCGCGACGTCGCACCGGCCCGCTGCCGGCTTCGAAGGACTCCCCTCATGACCCCCGTCGCTGTTGCCTCCTGCGGGGTCGGAGACGAAGGTGGGGCGGTAGGTCACCGAGACGAAGTCGGGTCCGGTGGCAAGAAGCCTGTCAATGCGGCCCCAGGTGGCCGAGGCGGCCTTACCCGGTCGAGGGGGGAACAGCTCCAGGCTGACAGTGGGCAGTCGCCGAGCGGTTCCGGTCTCGGCGCTGCTCAATGCCTCACCGCGACTCCCGGCCGCGGCGGTGGGCCCGGTGGGCTCGTTGTCGTGCACGTCGTCTCCATCGATCCTGGCTGAAGCACCCGCGTACCGGGTTGCTGCGGCGTCATGGAACCAGGTCTCTCGGCCGCTCTGGATGGTCGAGCGTATCAAACCACGACTGTTTCCCACCCTCGCCTGCGTCCCACATAGCGAGAACTGCTCCGCTCAGTCGCCGTCCCGGTTCCCATCCCATCTCGCCCAGCAGGCGCGCCGTTCTGGCGGGGCCCAGCTCGAGTCCCCGGTGCTGACCTCTCCGGTGGCGGCCGAGACCACCAGGGAGGCCAGGCTCGGTTCGCCTCGAGCAGCGCAGTCATGGGCGATCATGGAGAGCAATGGCCCCATATGACGCGGCAGCACGCTCCGTCCGATCGAGTCGCTGAGCTCGCCGTAGGTGATGACCTCACGGTGCTGCGCGACCTCTATCAGGACGGAGCGTGCTGCGTTGGTGGCCTCAGCCAGCCTCGGGGTGAGTCGGCGCATCCTGTCCCCCACGGGGAAGTAGTCACCGACGGTGATGGCGAGCGACTCATTCACGGTGTGATGATCCGGGTTGTCCGGGCTCTTCACAAGCTCGTCCGCTCTGCGCCTCACCCCGAGGCCGGCAACGATCAGCCGGCCATGCGACGGCGCACCAGGATGAATCCGCCGCCCAGGGCGATGGCGGCCACCGCCAGGACAATGGCGGTCATGCTGGCGCCGGTGAGCGGAAGGCGACCACCACCGGTAGCTGCT
>CAJZFF010000235.1 GCA_915069725.1 uncultured Actinomyces sp. | reverse complement strand
GAGCGGCTCGATGCCACCGATCGGGCACTACTGGCGCTGCTGGCGGCTCATCGCTATGCCACAACGCGCCAGCTGGCGCAGATCACCGAGCTGTCTGGGCAGTACGGTTCGGCTCGTTCGGCGCTGCGCCAGACCAGTCGGCGGCTGCGACGCCAGCACGGGCTGGGGCTGGTCGATCACCTGGAGCGGCGGATCGGTGGGACGCGGGCCGGCTCAGCCGGGTACGTCTGGTACCTGACAGCAGCGGGGCAGCGCCTGGGCGACGAGGGCCGTGGAGCGCGGCGGCGCTTTCAGGAGCCGTCGCCACTGTTCCTCGCTCATACGCTGGCGATCACGCAGGCGCGGGTGGTCATCGAGCAGGCCATTCACGCCGTCGGTGGGCACCTGGCCCGGCTGCGTACCGAGCCGGCCTGCTGGCGCTCCTGGCTGCGGCTCGGCGGGGCACTGGGCTGGCTCAAGCCGGATCTGGAAGCAATCACGGCAACGGACACCGGCGCAGAAGATCACTGGCTGCTCGAGGTCGACCTGGACACCGAGCATCCAGCGCGGCTGCTGGCCAAGTGCCACGACTACCAGGCCCACCTGGCCAGCGGCACCTTCCAGGCCCAGCACGGCTACTACCCGCAGGTGGTCTGGCTGCTGACCAACCAGGCACGAGCCGGCCGCCTGGCCGAGCAGATCGCCGCCGACCCGGCGCTGACCCCGGGGTTGTTCAAGATCACCGCCGCCCCCGAACAGCTCGCCGCCCTGATCCAGCGCGGCCCATGACACGCTAAAAACACTCCACCCGCCCTGGCGTTCTCAGTGCACTTTTCTTCGCAAAGAGAACAGTGCCGAAGAGAATGATGCAGCGTCGGCCGAAAATGGCGCAATAGCGCGGCAAAGCCGCTAGCGCGGGATTGGTGAGATCGTTTCTCGGGGGAATATGAAACCGGACTGGACTTTTCTGTCCGTCTGAGCGTCAATAGAAAGAGGAGAACCACTAAACCAGTGAAATAGAACTACATGACGAGAGGAGGACACCGATGACAACACAAACCACAACGAATACGCCAGATGAGCCATATGAGCCGGCGGCGGTGCTAGATGCTGTACCCGCTACCGCACGAGGCGACAGTGGAACGAGCACTGGGGCGATCGCCATCTTCTACGGCGCGGCCCGCTACCCCTTCGAGCTGGCCCGGCAGCGGGAGCTGGTGGAGGACTACGCCGACGCGATGGGCCTCAACCTAGTCACCGAGTTCCACGACCGACAGCAGCGCCAGCACGGCCTGGGCATGCTGCTCGATGCCTGCCAGCGCGGGGGAGTGGAGTACGTCATCACGGCGAGCTGGCCCACCCCCAACCTCACCACCAGCGAAGCAGACGCGGTCGTCGACCAGCTCGCCCAGGCCGGCACCCATCTGGTCTGCCTCAACGCCTGGCACCCCGGCGACGGCACCCCACCAGCCTGGTGGAACGACGAGGAAGGCGCGTGGATGCGACAACTCGACGTACTCAGAGAGGAAGAACGCCGACAGCGCGAGCAGGCCAATCAGCCCAGCCAGCCTGGCGAAACCGGTGGAGCCGATGAAGTAGATCAGGCTGGGGAGGCTAGCCAGCCCAGCGATGTCAACCAGGCCGGTGAAGCAGGCGATGGCACCGATACCCGCGAGACAAACGAAACCGGTACGGACAGCAACGTCAACCAGGCCAGTCGAACTGGCGACGCCAGTCAGCCCACCGAACCCAGCAAGGAGGTGCACCATGCCTGACGCACTCGCCCCCGATCCCTTCACCGCCATGGCCGCCCAGCTCACTCCCAAGCGGGCCGTCTCATACATCCGTGTCTCTACTCGGGAGCAGGCCCAACGTGGTGGTAGTGAGGAAGGCTTCTCCCTCCCGGCTCAACGGGAGGCCAATAAGCGCAAGGCCCAGTCCATGGGTGCGCTGGTGGTCAAGGAGTTCGCCGACCGGGGCGAGTCGGCTCGCAGCGCCAACCGGCCTGAGCTGCAGAAGATGCTGGCCTACCTCAAGGAAGATGGTGGGATTGACTATGTCATCGTCCACAAGCTCGACCGCCTGGCTCGCAACCGGGCGGATGATGTGGAGATTAACCGGGCCTTCGAGGAGGCGGGTGTGCGGCTGGTCTCGACGTCAGAGAACATCGACCAGACGCCTGGTGGGATGCTGCTGCACGGCATCATGAGCAGTATCGCTGAGTTCTACTCCCGGAACCTGGCTAATGAGGTCATCAAGGGGATGGGCGAGAAAGCCAGGAATGGTGGGACGCTGGGCAAGGCACCACTCGGCTACATGAACGTCCGCGCCAGAGACGAGAACGGCCGAGAGATCCGCACCATCGCCCTCGACGAGGAGCGGGCACCGCTCATCCGGCTGGCGTTCACGGAGTATGCGACGGGTAACTGGACGACGAAGAGGCTCGCTGCGCACCTGCACGATCGTGGGCTGACGACCGTGCCGACGGCCCGTAAGCCGGCCAAGGCGGTGACGGGTGCCCAGTTGCATCGCATGCTGCGCCACCCGTACTACAAGGGTGTCATCTCCTTCCAAGGGGTGGAGTACGCCGGGGCACATGAGCCCTTGGTGGATGAAGAGACCTGGAGCCAGGTGCAGGCTGTGCTGGACTCCCATCGCTTCGGAGAACGCGAACGCCAACACAACCACCACCTCAAGACGACGGTGTACTGCGGCCTGTGTGGTGCCCGCCTGCTCGTGCAAAACACGCGCAACAGCAAAGGCGACCTCTACCCCTACTTCATCTGTGCCAGGCGGCAGCGAACCCACGACTGCTCCTTCCGTGCCGTCCTGATCGACGTCGTCGAAGAGCGCATGAGTGACCTCTACCAAACCATCCAACTCAGCAGCCAGGATCGCCAGTTAGTAGAGCAGTACGTCCGGCAGGAGCTACGGCACCTTGAGCGCGACAAAGATCGGACAATCCGCTCCCTGACGACCAGGCGGACGAACATCGAAGACAAGCGCCGCCGCCTGATGCACGCCCACTACGAAGGAGCCGTCCCCCTGGAGCTCCTCAAGGAGGAACAGACCCAGCTCACGGCCGAGCTCGACCATATTGAGCGCCAACTGACCGCCTACCAGGCCGACATAACCGAGGTGCGGCAGCGCCTCACCCAAGCCCTTGACCTCCTCGAAGACTGCCACCGCCTCTACACGGCAGCACCCGCCCACCTGAAGAAGCTGCTCAACCAAGTCTTCTTCGAGCGAGTACTGGTCAACCCAGCGGTGGATCAAGACGGCCGAGTCGTTCTGCCGGAAGATGGAACGAATGATGGCAGAGGCAGGAACGCGGCCGATGCAGCAGCTGGCGACTGCCCGATAGGGGAGAGCGACGGGCCGTTGCAGCAGGCCGCAGCACCGCGCCTGCTGGCCGACGCCAGCAGCGACGCCAGCCTGGCAGCCGACCTCCGGCTGCCCTTCAACTGGCTGACCAGCCGCCAGATGCGCAACGTCGCACGACAGCACCGTGCGACCTTGTTGCAAGCCAACCCGCGAGAAAACCGAGACAACCAAGTCGACTGCCCGGTCACCAACACCTTCTGCAACGACGAAGCGCTCACCAGTGGTGGTGAGCGCTTCGCATCTTCATCAACCAACCCAGACCGTGTTACTCATGACCTAGGTTTGGGTAAGGCTATCGTGGTACCCCCACTGGGATTCGAACCCAGGACCTTGTGCTTATCAGGCACGACACGAGGTATAAGCTCGCTGCTCTAACCGCTGAGCTATGGGGGCGCGGCCACGACATCGACGGCGCCGAGGAGGCCGACGCTGCCGGCACCGGAGGGGGCGGCAGCGCGGAAGTAGGTTACCCCAGACAGCGGCCGTGTCGGTCGTTTTCCCCACTGTGTTCCGTCAGGTACGCCCACACGCAGGCGCCACGCTCCGTCACCCTTTGACGTCTCAGGAACTGCCCGCCCTACCGCTAGCCTGGTCGCATGAGTCACACTCCTGCACCCGCATCCCCTGATGCCGGACACGGACCAGCACGCAGCACGTCGGAAGGCCACCTGACCGTCGGTGATGTCGTCGCCCTCGTAGAGGCCGCCGCACCTCCCGGCCTGGCCGCCTCCTGGGACTCCAACGGGCTCATCTGCGGAGATCCTGCCGAGCCGGTGCGCAGCATCCTGCTGGCCGTCGACCCGGTGGCAGCCGTCGTCGACGAGGCCATCGACGCCGGCGTCGATATGGTCATCACCCACCATCCCCTTTATCTGCGC
>CAJZFF010000234.1 GCA_915069725.1 uncultured Actinomyces sp. | reverse complement strand
GGTCGGCCAGCCACAGCCCGAGCCCGGCCGCCACCAGCCCGGCCACCATCGACCCCACCAGGTAGGCGGTGCCGAGGACCGGGTGGCCGCCGTCCCCACCGGGGGTCAGGAGCCGGTGGCTCTCCAGAATGAAGGTCGAGTGCGTCGTCAGCCCGC
Organism: uncultured Actinomyces sp.; assembly: GCA_915069725.1. Classification (GTDB taxonomy): domain Bacteria; phylum Actinomycetota; class Actinomycetes; order Actinomycetales; family Actinomycetaceae; genus Actinomyces. The sequence goes on along the minus strand of CAJZFF010000234.1, from coordinate 4,091 downwards.
CCAGGACCCCTGTGCCCAGGGCCAGTCGCAGGCGGGGGTGGCTTTCGCCGAGCGCCCCCAGCAGCAGCCCCAGGGCGAGGGCCCCGACGATGTTGAGGGCCAGGGTCGTGACCGGCAGGTGCCCGGGGGAGGCGGGCCAGGCCCGCTCCAGAGCCGCACGCACCAGAGTGCCCGTGCAACCGCCGGCGGCGACCAGGGCCAGGGAGGCGGCCACGGACGGAGCCCGCCCGACCACCGGCGAGGAGCCCTCAGCGGCCGCAGGTGAGGGCTCAGCCCCCGGATCCGTGTTGATGACAGCCCCCGGTGGGGGAACACATTCGGCCCCGGAGGCGTCGTGGGTCCCAGCATCGGCACCGGGACCGACCTCAGCCATTGCGCTTGGCGATCTGGTAGCCGTCCTTGTTGAAGATGAGGGAGTAGTCGGCCCCCTGCTTGGAGTGCTGCTCGCCCCAGGTGGCGGCGTTGGTGGTGCCCCACTGGCTGGAGCTGTTCCGGCTCATGATGATGTACTCCTTGTCGGGGCCGCTCGTGCCCGCCCAGGAGACCTCGGCCCGGGGCACCAGGTAGGCCAGCAGCGACAGGTCGGTGACCACCGTGGCCCCCTCGGGGATGGTGGCGATGACCTCGCGGGCGACGGCCACCCGATGCGTCTCGGGTCTCTTCGCCTCGTCGGTCTCCTTGGCCTCGGCGCTGAGCGGGTCGAACTTCTGGTCGGTGGCCTTCCACAGCGGGAGGTAGGGACTGGTCAGGACCCCGGTGGCCACAACGATGAGGATGCTCGTCGCAACCACGAAGCGGTGCCGCAGCGGCACCGTGAGCCAGGTGGGAAAGGCTGCCGGGTGCCGGCGGGGACTGTCGACGTCGGACTCGTCGGCTCCGGCGCCCTCGCCTTCGGCGGCCTCGGCTGAGGAGTCCATGACCGCCCGGCCGTCGACCCCCACCTCCCTGACGGGGCGGTCGGCCGCGTAGGAGCCGTGCATCCGGCGCCGGGCGACGACGTCGAGCAGCGCCCCCAGCGCGATGGGCATGAGGGTGGCGTTGTAGTGCCAGTTGTCCCACACCCAGTAGAACTCCACCGACCCCAGGAACCGCCACGCCAGCGTCGGCAGCACCACGAGCAGCCACGGCGAGGTGACCCCGACGACCCCGCTGGTGAGGATCAGCATCACGACCACCATGGCCTTGTGGGTCAGGGCGTCGGGTGAGGTGGGCTGGTCCTGCGAGCTCAGGCCGTAGTCCCACACCCCGTTGATGTTGAAGGCCGGCAGGAACACCTGGATCGCGAAGAGGAAGGCCGCGATCCCGCCGACGATCATGCCCACGCCCAGGCGCAGTCCCCGACGCCGGTTGCGGGCGGCATCGTCCTTGGGAGCGTTTCCAGCAGCATCCCCAGCGGCGTCGAGACCGTCGGCCCCACGGCCACCGGGCCGGATGACCGTGCACGTGCGGTACCAGGCCGGGACCAGCGAGGTGAGGATGACGGCCACCCCGATCATGAGCACCGTCAGCCCCATGTCCTCCTTGACCAGGACCAGGGGTGCCGACCAGGCCGTCACCGCCCCCCAGCGCCGCTCCACGAAGGCCACCGAGGCGTAGGCCAGCAGCGGCATCGCGAAGGCGATCTCGTGGAACTGCGCCGCCACCGCCCCCTGCATCCCCCAGGACAAGACGTAGACGAGCCCCAACCCACCGGCCACCCACTGATTCGTCAGGCGGCTGGCCAGGCGGGTCAGCGGCCAGGCCGACAACGCCAGCAGCAGGTCCTGGGTGATGAGCAGGCTCAGGGGCGTGGGGAAGAGCCTCCAGATCGGCCCCAGCAGAATGAGGATCGGGTGGAAGTGGTCACCCAGGAGGTTGTATCCGTCACCCTTGACCGGCACGATCGGGGTCTGGAAGTGGGCGTAGGCCTTGGCCAGCTCGGAGAAGATCGCCAGGTCCCAGCTGGGCACCGGCTTCATCGTCTCCCACTGGACGATCGAGTAGTAGATCATCACCCAGGCGCCGATGACGACGACGATCGCAGCCGGAATCGAGTGGCGGATCTGCTCCTTGAGGTTCACGGCGCCGAGCCTACCCGTGTGAATCGGGGATGAACCTGGGAGCGCTAGGCTCGTGGCGTCACCCACGATCAGGAGACGAGATGCCCCTCACGCCGCCGCCCGCCGATTCCACCTCGGCGGCCGAGTCCTCGCCGCCTCAGCGGCCTGACCTCGACCAGATGGTGGACCACGACGCCGAGCCCCAGCTCCAGCGCCACCTCACCAACCGCCACGTCCAGCTCATCGCCATCGGCGGGGCCATCGGAACCGGGCTGTTCATGGGGTCGGGGAAGACGATCTCCCTGGCCGGTCCCGGTGTGTTCCTCGTCTACGCGGTCATTGGCGCCATCCTCTTCCTGGTCATGCGGGCCCTGGGCGAGGTGCTGCTGTCCAACCTGTCCTACAAGTCCTTCGCCGACGTCGCCCACGACCTCATCGGGCCGTGGGCGGGCTTCTTCGTGGGCTGGACCTACTACGTGTGCTGGCTGGTGACGGCCGTGGCCGAGGTCATCGTCATCACCGGCTACGTGAGGTACTGGTGGCCGCCCCTGCCTCTGTGGATCACGCCAGTAGTGACCGTGATCCTGCTGTTCGGCCTCAACCTCGCCACCGTCAAGGCCTTCGGGGAGATCGAGTTCTGGTTCTCCATCATCAAGATCGTGGCCATCATGGCGCTCGTCGTCGTCGGTGTCCTCATGGTGCTGCGCGGGTTCACGGCGCCCAACGGCGCCCACGCCCAGTTCTCCAACATCTGGCGCGGCGGGCTCTTCCCCAACGGTCTGAGCGGGTTCTTCGGGGCCTTCCAGATCGCCATCTTCGCCTTCGTGGGCACCGAGCTCGTGGGGACCGCGGCCGCCGAGGCCAAGGACCCGGAGGTCACCCTGCCCCGGGCCATCAACGCCATCCCGGTGCGCATCGTCCTGTTCTACCTGGGGGCGCTCGCGGCCATCATGGCCGTCACCCCGTGGCAGGAGATCAACCCCGAGGCAAGCCCCTTCGTAGCCATGTTCGCCCTGGCGGGGCTCGGCGTGGCGGCCAGCGTCGTCAACTTCGTGGTGCTCACGGCCGCGGCGTCGTCGGCCAACTCCGGGGTCTACTCCACCTCCCGGATGCTCTTCGGCCTGTCCTGGGCGGACAACGCCCCCCACGTCTTCCGCAAGCTGACGGCCCGTTCGGTGCCGGGTGTGTCCCTGGCCGTCACCTGCGCCAGCCTGCTCACCTCGATCCCGCTGCTCTACACCTCCAAGTCCATCATCGCGGCCTTCACGACGGTGACCACGGTGGCCAGCGTCCTGTTCATCCTCGTGTGGTGCATCATCGTTGTGAGCTACCTGCGGTTCCTCACCCTGCGGCCCGAGCTGCACGAGGCCAGCACCTTCCGCCTGCCCGGTGAGCGCGGGGCGGCCTGGCTGTGCCTGGCCTTCTTCGCCTTCGTCATCTGGACCCTCACCCAGGCCCACGACACCCGCATCGCGGTCTTCGCCTCGCCCCTGTGGCTGGTGGTGCTGGGCGTGGCCTGGCTCGTCCACAGCAGCCGGCTCGCCAGGCAGCAGGAGCTCCAGTCGTGAGTGCCGGTGGTGGTGGATCAGTGACACCGGAGCCGTCGGACGGGCCGACGTCGTCGGCCTGCCTGGAGGAGCTGCTCGCCCGCGGGGTGGCTGCGGTCCGCCAGGCGGCCGCCTTCGCCCTGGACCCGGGTGAGGAGCTGCGCATCGAGGCCAAGGCCCACCGCAACGACCTGGTCACCCAGGTCGATCGTGGCGTCGAGGAGCGCATCGCCGGCCACCTGGAGGCCACCGGCGTCCCCATCCACGGCGAGGAGGCGCACCGCGTCGAGGACTTCGAGACCTACCGCGGGCGGGCCTGGGTGCTCGACCCCATCGACGGGACCCTCAACTACGTGGCCACCCACCGCGACTGGGCCATCTCCCTGGCCCTGGTCGACGACGGCGTACCCACGGTGGCGGTCCTCGCCGACCCCGTGGCCGACCGGCTCTACACGGCCATCCGCGGGCGGGGTGCAAGGGTTCAGTCGCTCCGGGCGGAGGCGTC
>CAJZFF010000233.1 GCA_915069725.1 uncultured Actinomyces sp. | reverse complement strand
CCGGCTCCGGCCGGGCCCAGGCCGGGCGCGAGGAGCTGCGCCGTCGGGCACAGACAACAAGGCGGGCGCCAACCGCGCGATGGGTCGGCGCCCGCCTCATCAGCGAACCGGGACCTCAGCCCTCCAGGGCGTGGAGGCGGTCGATCGGGGTGGAGACGGCCTCGCGGGCGCGCACCACGGCCTCCTCATCGGGGGCGTCGTAGAAGCACAGGCACTTGACCGTGTCCTCACGCACGTAGGTGCGTAGGAAGCTCACCTCCGGCACCTGGGCGTACTTGGGGGAGTTGGCCTTCTTGCGCGCCAGGTAGGTCTCCATGGAGATCTCCTCGGGGATGTCCCACTCCACGAGGTAGTCGGCCTTGCGGGCCAGGGCGCGCACGTCCTCCAGCTCGGCGCCCACGAGGCGGACCTCGTCGGGGCCGGTGACCTCGGCGTCGGCCGCGGCGGCCTTCACGGCCTCGGTCAGGGCGGTGGTGTCGTCGGAGTCGAGCTCGACGACGGTGAAGATGCGCTCATGGCTGGCGGTGACCTGCGACTCCAGGACGGAGGCGCCGGCGGCCTCAACGGCCTGGGAGACCTGCGCGATGAGGGCCTCGGCGGCCTCGCGCGACGGGGTGGTGGGGACGAGCTCGAAGAGCTGGAGCGACATGGCGGCTCCTTTCCGTAGGGTGTGCATACCAACCTTGCGGTCCAGCCGAATTATTCCCGCCGGCTCCGGTGAACTGAGGACCTGCTCGCTCTGCGGACACATCGTATGGCGCAGCATCGTGAGACCCGATGAGGAGGTTGGGAGCATGACGTATGTATTAGGCGGCGACGTGAATCCCGAGAGTTCCACCGAGGGCGTGAGCGATACGTGCGAGCATGACGCCACCGGGCGCTTGAGCACCGTTTTCAATCGCAGAGATGACGGACTGACGTGTTCCTGCGCGTCGGGCCAGTTCTGTCTGGGAGATACCTGCGGCCGCACGTGCGTTGTAAACCAGTTCGGCAAGTTGGAGGCGGGCCTCGGTCTCGATGGCGGCCCGGTTGTACTCGGCTCGCTCGGCCTCGGTCATGGCGGCCAGCGACTCCTGCCTGATCTGCTCCCACGAGGTGGTGACGGTGGAGCTGTTTGTGGCGGTGCTCATGATCTTCTCCCGTTCTTCTCTTCAGCGTGCCGACTGGCCTCGTGAGCGGCTTGCGCTCGTCTGGCGCGCAGGACCTCGGTTCGCTCGTTCTGACGTTGCTTGCGGAACGTCGTGAGAGTGACGACTCGGCGGTCCGGGTCGAACACGTACGTGATGCGGCGGTTGACGTTCTCACAGGAGAACCGCAGTTCATGTAGCCCGTCACCGAGTGGTCGGGAGTGTGGCATGCGGAGCATATTGCCCTGCAGGGCAAGCCGTTCGAGGACCCGGTCTGTCGAGGCCTTTCCGGTGGGAGTCAGTCCCGCGTACCAGATGCGCACCTCCTCGGAGAACTCAATCGACCACCTCGCAGTCACGCCATGACTATATCATCAAGATGATATCCTCTCTGGAGGATGTCTGTTCTGGCGGTGACACCTGCCTCGGAGATGCCGCGGCATCGCGATCAGCGCGCGCCACCGCCGGCTTGAGCCGGGCGGCGCCTTGCCCGTTACGCTGTCACTCGTGAATGAGCTCGACAGCGTCAGCAGCAACGGAACTCCGGCCTGGGACAGCGCCCGCTATCTGCGGGAGATCCTCAAGGCCCCCGTCTACGAGGCGGCCGAGCACACGCCCCTGCAGGAGATGCCGGCCCTGTCGGCCCGCCTGGGCAACACCGTTGAGGTCAAGCGCGAGGACCTCCAGACCGTTCACTCCTTCAAGATTCGCGGCGCCTACAACGCCATGCGCTCCCTGAGCCCGGCTGAGCGCGAGCGCGGCGTCGTCACTGCCTCGGCCGGTAACCACGCCCAGGGCGTGGCCCGCTCCGCCGCCCTGCTGGGGATGAGCGCCATCATCGTCATGCCCACCGTCACCCCCCAGATCAAGGTTGACGCCGTTCGCGCCCTGGGCGGCGAGGTCCGCCTCCACGGGGACAACTTCGACGCGGCCAAGGCCGAGGCCACCCGCCTGGCCGAGGCCGAGGGCCTGTCCTACATCGCCCCCTTCGACGACCCCCGCGTCATCGCCGGCCAGGGCACCATCGGCCTGGAGCTCATCCAGCAGGACGCCCACCTCGACCGCGTCTTCGTGCCCGTGGGCGGCGGCGGGCTGGCCGCCGGTGTCGCCGTCCTCATCAAGCAGCTCATGCCCGGGATCAAGGTCATCGGCGTCGAGCACGAGGAGTCGGCCTGCCTCAAGGCCGCCCTGCTGGGCGGGGAGCCCATCACCCTGCACCACGTGGGCCTGTTCGCCGAAGGGGTGGCCGTGCGCCGCATCGGCGAGGAGACCTTCCGCATGTGCCGGGCCCTGCTCGATGACGTTGTCACCGTCTCCTCCGACGAGACCTCCGCCGCCGTGCGCGACATCTTCGACGACGTGCGCGCCATCTCCGAGCCCTCCGGCGCCCTGGCCCTGGCGGGGCTCAAGCGCTACGTCGCCGAGCACCACCTGTCCGGCGAGCGCCTCGCCTTCGTCCTGTCCGGCGCCAACCTCAACTTCCACCAGCTGCGCTACATCTCCGAGCGCAGCGAGATCGGTGAGCAGCGCGAGGCCATCCTCGGGGTCACCATCCCCGAGGAGCAGGGCTCCTTCCTGCGCTTCGCCTCGGTCCTGGGGGCCCGCTCGGTCACCGAGTTCAACTACCGCCTCTCCGCGGCCCGCACCGAGACCGACCCCGCCCGCATCTTCGTGGGCGTGCGCATCGCCCGGCGCCAGGAGCGCGCCGAGATCGTGGCGGACCTGGAGGAGGCCGGCTATGACGTCATCGACCTCACCGATGACGAGCTCGCCAAGGTCCACGTGCGCTCCATGATCGGCGGGCGCGCCACCCCGGGCGTGCCCGAGCGCCTCTTCTCCTTCCTCTTCCCCGAGTCCCCGGGGGCTCTGGCCCACTTCCTTCAGGTGCTGGGGACCCGCTGGAACATCACCCTGTTCCACTACCGCACCGATGGTGCCGACTACGGCCGCATCCTGTGCGCCTTCGCGGCCGGGCCCGACGACGTCGAGCTGACCGAGCACATGGACCGCCTCGGCTACTCCTACAACGAGGAGACCACCGACCCCGCCTTCCGCTTCTTCCTGGCCCGATAGTCCGTGACGAGTTCGCGGCTCCATCCGCCCTTACCGTAAAGGCGGGCACGGGGGCGTTGTGGCCGGTATCATGCAATATGGGGGCGTTCGTTCTGTCGAAACTCCCATAAGGTTGTTGGTAAATCAATTGTCGCGGCCGGGTGCGCCATCGGAGTCTTCGCCTGACGCTGACACCCCGCCCCGGCTCATCTCGACCAGGAGAGAAACATGACCCGTCTTGCCGTCGTCGTCGGTTCCGTCCGCCCCAACCGCGTGGGTGGCACCATCGCCCAGTGGGTGGTCGACCAGGCCAACGAGATCGAGGGCGTTGAGGCCGAGATCGTCGACATCGCCTCCTTCAACCTGCCCCTGTTCGCCGAGGAGATCCCCCCGCGCATGGCCGTCCCCAGCGACCCGGCCGGCGCCGCCTTCGATGAGGCCCTCAAGTCCTTCGACGCGCTGATCTTCGTCACCCCCGAGTACAACTTCTCCATCCCCGGCGCGCTGAAGAACGCCATCGACTTCCTCCAGCCCGGCGCCGTGGCCAACAAGGGCGTGGGCGTGGTCGGCTACTCCTACAGCGTCGGCATCCGCGCCGTCAGCCACCTCCAGCAGATCCTCCAGGGCATGGGCGCCACCGTCGTGGCCTCCAACGTGTTCCTGTCGCTCAACACCGACTTCGCCGACGGCGCCTTCTCGCCGGCCGCTTTCCACGACGCCGAGGTCCCGGCCATGGTGCGCGACGTCGTCGCCCACTCCGACGCCCTGGCCTCCCTGCGCTGAGGACGTCGAGCTCGGTCGTTCGGCTGAGCCGGAGGACGCCGGTTCTTCACGTTGCCGTCGGCGGTACCTGCGGGTGCCCCGGCGGCGACGTCGTTCGTGCCGGGGCTGGTGGGAGCGGTATGGCGGGTGGGTAGGGTTTCCCCATGACTGAGCGCAGCGAGCGAGGCGGTTCCCGCCGGGACGACAGGGGCGGATACGGCGAGCGCGGCTACCGGGGAGGCTCCGGCGGAGGAGGCCGCAGTGACCGCGATGGCGACCGCGGCTACCGGGGTGGCTCGGGAGGCGGCCGCGG
>CAJZFF010000232.1 GCA_915069725.1 uncultured Actinomyces sp. | reverse complement strand
GCCGGCGTCGTGCGGGCGAGGATCGGCGAGCGGCCGACCAGCTGTTCGAAGACCGAGGAGGCGTGGACGAGCTCGAGCTCGGCCTCCACGTCGGATCTGGTCACGCTGCGCTGCGTGAAGTCGTCGAGGACCCCGCCGTAGCCGCGGGCGCGGAACTCGGCGATGAGTTCGTTCGCGCGGGGAAGGCGCGCCATCGTGGTCTCGTCCTCGGCCAGCGCGCGCACCCGTTCGAGCAGCTCCCCGAGGGGCATCGAGGCGAGCCGGGCGCCGGGCAGCACCGACTCGTCGAGGTTCCCGCCGACGGGCTCCTGGAGCTGCTGCGAAAGGCAGAGGCGCAGACCGGGGTCAGGCTGTCCACCATGCGACGAGGTTTGGATGAGGACGCGGCCGCCTTCATCGCCGCAGCGGCGGCCGGTTGTTACGCGCGCCGGATCCTGAACGAAGGAACAGCGCATGGCTGATCGAGACGGCCGACTGGGGGCCGCAGCCCGCGGCGCAGCGCTGCCGACGACAGCGAGTCTGTCAGCGGCCTACGACTGGCAGGCCCGTCATCGCATGGTGCCGGGGCGAGGAGGCCGCTGGGCACGTTACTCGATCCCGGTCATGGATCTCGCCCTGGGGGCCGTCTTCCTCGCCTTCGCACTGGAGTCGGTCACCTTCATCCTGCGCTACGGCGGCTATGCCATCTATGTTGTGGACTTCGCCTTGTGCCTGGCATTGGCGCTGATGCAGTTCGGACGGTTGCGCCTCCTGCGTGTCTCCTTCATTGCGACCTACGCCCTGCTGGCGGCCTACGCGATCCTCGTGGCCCTCTCCCCCGTCAACCTCGGCCTCAACCCGATCATCGCCACGGCCACCACAAGTCTCTACACCGTCACCCGCTGGGAGCCCGATCGACGCTGGGGCACGGCGGCGCTCCTGCTGGCTCTGGCCGGTGCCCTGGTCAACCCCGTCACTCTGGCCTCGTACATCCGGCCCCACGAATCAGACGCCGACCCGACGACAGGTTCCGGCTGGGACGGAACCTTCCTACTGGTCAGAGCGCTCTCCAGCCTGGTCTTCGTCGGTGCCGTGGTGCTCACCTACCTGCTGGCCTCCTCCCGGCGCCGGATCGCCGAGAACCAGGCCCTCGACGTCGGCATCGCCGCGGCCCAGGCGGTTGCGGCCGAGCGCCTGAGCCTGGCCCGAGAGCTCCACGACCTGGTGGGCCACAGCCTCACCACGATCAAGGTGCAGGCCGCCACCGGCCTGGCCCTGGGAGGTGAGGAACGGCTGCGCAGCACGCTGACCACAGTGCGTGACACGGCCGATGCCTCCCTGGCCTCCGTGCGCCAGCTCGTCTCCGTACTGCGCTCAGACGCCGGCGAGATCACTCCCTTGGCGGACCTGCGGACCATCCCGGCCCTCATCGAGACCACCCGCAGCTCAGGGAGCCGGATCAGTGCAGTGCTTCCCGAACCGGAGGTCCTGGAGCGGTGCAACTCGGCGTGGTCTGCGATACAACGCCTCACCCTCGTCCGCCTCGTGGGAGAGACCCTCACCAACGCCGTCAGGCACGGAACCGGCCAGATCGAGCTGATCCTGACACTGTCACAGGACTCCTGCCACCTTCACGTCGCCAACCCGGTGCCCGACGTCGCAGAGCACTCGCCCTTCGGCGGCAGCGGGCTCGTCGGCCTTGAGGAGCGACTCAGGCTCGTGGGTGGAACCATGGCCCACGGCGTCCACAATGACGGGGACCACAGCTTCTTCACCATTGACGTCGACTTCCCGGTGGCGCCGCTCGAGCTGCCCGCGAGCGCCATGACGGCCGGCGAGACAGGATCAGGAGACAGCAGATGACGACTAAGACGACCGGTGTTATCAGGGTGGCTGTTGTCGACGATCAACCGCTGCTGGTCAGTGCCTTCAGTGCTCTCGTGGCCGCCCAGCCCGATATGGAGGTGGTTCTGGAAGCCGTCAACGGGCGTCAGGCCATCGAGGGTTTGACCTCTCGAGCCACCGGTCCCCACGGAGGGACCGACCTGGTGCTCATGGATCTGCGGATGCCGGTCCTGGACGGGGTCAGTGCCATTCGTGAACTGCGTGCCGCACCGGCCACCGCCTCCTTGCGGGTCCTGGTCCTGACCACCTTCGATGATGAGGACCTCGTACTGGCGGCGCTGGGGGCCGGGGCCCACGGGTTCCTCCTCAAGGACGCCGAGCCGGTGACGCTGCTGGAGGCGATCCGCGTCGTCGCCGGCGGAGGGTCCTGGCTGGATCCGGCCGTCACCGGAACCGTTCTGGCGCACCTTGATGCAGGTACCGGGCCTGATGCCCCGCCGTCGTCGGCCTCCCCGTCGGCACCGACCGATGGGGCCGTGCCCATTGTTGGGGCGCCGTCGGGACCCTACGAGGCTCTCACCAGCCGAGAGGACGCCGTACTCGCATTGGTGTGCCAGGGGCTGAGTAACGCCAGTATTGGTGAACGGCTCCATGTGGCTGAGTCGACGGTCAAGTCCCATGTCAAGACGATCCTGGGCAAGACCGGCTGTCACAACCGGGTAGAGCTCGTCATCTATGCTCTGACCACGGGACTCGTCCAGCCTCGGTAGCTCTCCTCCCCAGGGAGGAGACAGGAGTGTGGGAGTAGATGCAGACTGTATCCCTGGTGGGGATCCGTTGAGGTACTGGTGCGCAGGAGCATGGGGCCATGACAGCCACCGCAACATCATCACCTCCCCCCTCCCCCACCCACGCCGTCGGCCTGACGCCCGGGCTCAGGCTCGCCGGGATTTCCAAGTCTTTCGGTCGCCAGAAGGTCCTTGCCGATCTGGACCTGTCGGCCTATCCCGGTCGCGTCTATGGGCTGCTCGGCCTCAACGGGGCAGGCAAGTCGACCGCGTTTAACATCGCCCTGGGGCTGCTCACACCCGACGCTGGCCGTGTGGAGATTCAGGGAGCTCCGTTCTCCCGTCGCAGCCTGGCCCAGATGGGTGCCTCAATTAACGGGCCTGCCCTTTTCCCCCAGCTGTCCGCGCGACGCAACCTGCTCGTCCACTGCCGTCTGACCGGCACGTCCCCAGAGGCCATCGCTCCGCTCCTGGAGCGTGTGGGACTGGCTGGAGTCGGCAGGAAGCGTGCCGGCTCCTTCTCCACCGGTATGAAGGTGCGCCTGTCGCTGGCCATGGCGCTTCTGACCGACCCGGAGGTCCTCATCCTCGACGAGCCCCAGAACGGACTGGATCCTCAGGGCATTATCGAGCTGCGCGATCTCGTGCGGAACCTGGCTGACGAAGGACGCACTGTCGTCGTCTCCAGCCACCAGCTCGGGGAGATCGCCCGCATGAGTGACGACATCGGGGTCCTGGCGACCGGGCGCCTCGTCTACGAGGGGCCGCTGGCCGACTTCGCCGACGCCGACGACGAACGGGCCATGGAGGCGGCATTCCTGGCGGCAGTCACCGGAGGCGGACGCCCTGCCCGGACGGAGGTGCGCGCATGAGCACCGTTGTGCGGCCACAGACTCGGGTTAAGGCGCGGGGGAAGGCAAAGGTGAGAGTAGGCCTGTGGGACCTGGTGCGCGCCGAGGTCACCCGCAGTCGGCGCACCTTCACCTGGGGCGTGATCGGGGCGACTCTCATCTTCACCGTTCACACCATCATCCTGGCGAACGCCTCAATCTCCTCAGGAGTGGTCACGGAGCTCCAGTGGAACGGCAATGCTCTGGCGTGGATGCATATGTATGCCGGGGGCTTCGCCGTGCCTCTGGGGCTGCTGACCGGGGCGATGGCCCAGTGGCGTGAGCAGCGGTGGCGCCAGGGCGGGACGGCCTGGCGCGCCGTCGATCCTCGCCGCGTAGTGACCGCCCGCATCGTGGTCCTGAGCCTGTCGGCACTGGCCTGCCAGGTGGCACTGGTCGCCCCGGTGGTGGGCCATGCCCTCATCGTCGGCAACGGCTGGGGGCCCTGGAACCGGTACCTGCTGTTCGCCACCTACATGTGGATCGTCGTCACCGGGGCCTGCGCCTGGGGCATGGCAGCCTTCCGCCTGCTGCGAGTTGTTTCCGTCGGGGTCGCCCCTGTCCTCGGCTTCGTCTGGTCCGTGGCGGGCGTGGTCCAGGCCGAGCGGAGCGACTGGTGGATGCTCCCGTGGGCCTGGACGGCCAGGGTCCCGTTGCCCCTGCTGGGTGTTCACGGCAGCAGCGTGCTGCTCGAGGCGGACTCGCCGGTGTGGGGCTACCCGCTCCTGCCCGGGTTCCTGCTGACGGCCGCCCTGACGCTGGC
>CAJZFF010000231.1 GCA_915069725.1 uncultured Actinomyces sp. | reverse complement strand
TGGCGGTGCGCGGCTACCTCCGGGCCACCGGGCAGCAGCAGCGCGACCTCGTCCTGGTACCCGCCAGCGCCCACGGCACGAACGCCGCCTCGGCCGCCGGCGCCGGCTTCAGCGTCACGGTGGTCGCCACCGCCGAGGACGGCTCCATCGACGTCGACCACCTGCGCGAGCTCCTGGCCGAGTACGGTCAGCGCGTCGCGGCCATCATGCTCACGTACCCGTCCACCCACGGCGTCTTCGAGCCGCAGGTCACTGAGGTCACCGCCCTTGTCCACGACGTCGGCGGCCAGGTCTACATCGACGGCGCCAACCTCAACGCCCTCACGGGGCTGCTGCGCCCGGGTGACCTCGGTGGCGATGTGTCCCACCTCAACCTGCACAAGACCTTCGCCATCCCTCACGGCGGCGGAGGTCCAGGCGTGGGCCCCGTCGTCGTCAAGGAGCACCTGGCCCCGTACCTTCCGGCCGGCCCCGGCGGCTCGGCCGTCCCGACGGAGGAGGACCATGACCGGGGCTTCGGCGGGGCAGCGGCCATGGGGGCCCGCTTCGGCTCGGCGGGGGTCATGCCGCTGGCCTGGACGTACCTGGCCACGCTCACCGACGCCGATCTGCGCCGGGTCACCCTCACGGCGCTGGCCCACGCGAGCTACCTCTCGCAGGCGCTCGCCGACGTCTTCCCCACCCTGTACACCCACCGCGGGCACGTGGCGCACGAGTGCGTCCTCGACCTGCGTGCACTCACCGCCGCCACCGGCGTGACCGCCGAGGACGTGGCCAAGAGGCTCATCGACTACGGGTTCCACGCGCCGACCCTCTCCTTCCCCGTGGCCGGCACGCTCATGGTCGAGCCCACCGAGTCCGAGCCCCTGGCCGAGCTGGACCGCTTCATCGCGGCCATGCGCTCGATCCGTGCCGAGATCGACGAGGTCGCCTCGGGGGCCGTGGCGCTGGAGGACTCGGTTCTGCGCCGCTCGCCGCACACGCTGGCGGCCGTCACGGCCGAGCCGTGGCAGCGGCCCTACTCGCGCGCCACCGCGGCCTTCCCGCTGGCGGGCATGGAGACGGACAAGTACTTCCCCCCGGTCTCGCGGGTGGACAACGCGTGGGGCGACCGCCACCTGATGTGCACCTGCCCGCCACCCGATGCCTTCGAGGCGCACGAGGCCTGAGCCAAGACCACGTCTGACGAGGAGACAGCGATGAGCAAGCACACCGAGACCGGTGCAGCCGTCCTGCGCACCACGCCCCTGCACCGCGTGCACACGGCCCTGGGCGCGTCCTTCACCGACTTCGGCGGCTGGGAGATGCCGTTGCGCTACACCTCTGACCTGGCCGAGCACCACGCGGTGCGCCGCAGCGCGGGGATCTTCGACCTGTCCCACATGGGTGAGGTCAAGGTCGCCGGCCCCGAGGCGGGCACCGCCCTGGACCACGCGCTCGTGGGGGCCCTGTCGGCCGTGGCGGTGGGGCGCGCCCGCTACACGATGATCGTCTCGCCCTCCGGCGGGGTCATCGATGACCTCATCGTCTACCACGTGGGCGACGAGGAGTACCTCGTGGTTCCCAACGCCGGCAACCGCGAGCGCGTCGCCGCCGAGCTGGTCGCCCGTTGCGCGGGCTTCGACTGCACGGTCGAGGACATCTCTCTGCGCACCTGCCTCATCGCCGTCCAGGGGCCGCGGGCGCAGGAGGTGCTCGTCGGCGTCGTCGAGTCCGGTGCCGCCATGCCCGACGCTCTCAGGCCCCTTGAGGGCTCGGAGGAGGAAGACTGCGGACCGGACGTGCTGTGCGGTCCCACGCTCTTGGAGCGCCTGCGCTTCTACGCGGCCGTCAGAGCGACGGCGGCGGGGCACTCGGTGCTGCTGGCCCGTACCGGCTACACGGGTGAGGACGGCTTCGAGCTGTTCTGCGGCGCGGAGGACGCCGTGGACCTGTGGACGGTCATCACCAGTGCCGCGGCGGCCCTGGAGCCCACCGTCATCGACGGCGAGCCGGTGCCGGCGCTGACCCCCTGCGGGCTGGCGGCGCGCGACTCCCTGCGACTGGAGGCCGGGATGCCCTTGTACGGGCACGAGCTCCACGAGGGGATGACGCCCTACGACGCCGGCCTGGGCGCGGTGGTGCGGCTCAACAAGGGTGCTTTCGTCGGACGTGACGCCCTGGCCGCCCGGGCCGAGCAGGAGGGCGCCGAGGGAACCTCGGTGCTGGTCGCTCTGACCGCTGAGGGTCGGCGTGCGGCCCGAGCCGGTGCGCCGGTGCTGGGCGACGACGGCGAGGGGCTCGGTACGGTGACCTCCGGCCTGCTGTCACCCACCCTGGGTCACCCCGTGGCCCTGGCACTCCTGCGTCCCTGGCGTGAGGACGCCCCCGCCTGGCCCGTGGGCACGGCGCTCGTCGCCGACGTGCGCGGCAGGCCGCTGGAGGTCACGGTCGTCGACTCCCCCTTCTACAAGCGGATCCGATAAGGCGTCCCGCACCACCCACCACCACCTGACAGGAAGGACCCCATCATGGCCCAGGGCGTGCGCGCTCACCTGCGCTACAGCATCGACCACGAGTGGCTGGAGGACGGTGAGCCCGCACGCGTGGGCATCACTACCGTCGCCGCCGACGCCCTCGGTGAGGTCGTCTTCGTCGACCTGCCCGAGGTCGGCGCCCAGGTCGAGGCGGGCGAGCCCTGCGGCGAGCTCGAATCGACCAAGTCCGTCTCGGACCTCGTCTCGCCCGTGAGCGGCACCGTCGTCGCCGTCAACGAGGCGGTCGTCGACGAGCCGGGCACCATCAACGAGGACCCCTACGGCGCCGGCTGGCTGTTCACGGTGACGGTCAGCGCTGAGGGAGATCTGCTCAGCGCCCAGGACTACGCAGACAAGTTCGACGCCGTCGTCGACGGCTGAGCGCTCAGGACCCGCTGTCGGCGGCCTTGCGGCGGGCGGCGAGGTCGGCGTCGTGACGGGCCGCCGTGGCGAAGGCCGCGCCGGGCTCGGCGATGGAGCCGAAGGAGGCCAGGTCGCGACGGAAGACGACGGCGGCGAACCAGTCCATCATGATGCGCACCTTCCGGTTGAGGGTCGGCATGGCGTAGACGTGGTAGCCGCGGTGAGCGGTCCAGGCGGTGAAGCCGCGCAGGTCCCGGCCCATGATGCGGGCGACGCCCTTGCCGATGCCCAGGGAGGCCACGGTACCCAGGTTCGCGTGCGCGTAGGACTTCAAAGGCACACCGTTCTCGTCCCCGGCGGCGAGGACGGCCACGAGGTTGTCGGCCAGCAGCTTGGCCTGACGCACCGCGTGCTGGGCGGTGGGGGCGCAGGTGGCCTCGGGGTCCTCGGAGGTCAGGTCCGGGACGGCGGCGCAGTCGCCGGCGGCCCAGGCTCCCCCCATCGGCGCGCCGTCGCGCGCGACCTGGAGGGTGGGCAGCGCGGTGACACGGCCGCGGGCGTCGATGGGCAGATCGGAGGCGGTCTGCAGCACCGGGGCGGCCTTGACGCCGGCGGTCCACACGATGGTGTCGGCGTCGAACTCGGTGCCGTCGGACAGGACGACGTGGCCGTCGACGCAGGAGTTGAGGAAGGTGTTGAGCCGCACGTCGATGCCGCGCTCGCGCAGCTGCTGGAGCCCGTAGCCGGAGAGCTCCTCGGTGAGCTCGGGCAGGATGCGGCGCGAGCCCTCGACGAGGACGAAGCGGACGTCGCGCTGCTCGATGGAAGGGATGGTGCGCACGGTCGCGCGTGCCATGTCCTCGAGCTCGGCGATGGCCTCGACGCCCGCGAAGCCTCCTCCGACGAAGACGAAGGTGAGCAGGCGCCTGCGGCGCTCGGTGTCCCAGGTGGAGGCGGCGTCCTCGATGCGGGTGAGGACCCGGTTGCGCAGGGCGGTGGCCTCCTCGACCTGCTTGAAGCCCATGGCCTGCTCCGCCAGGCCGGGGATCGGCAGGGTGCGGGCCTCGGCGCCCAGGGCGATGACGAGGTGGTCGTAGGTCAGGGTGTAGGGCTCGACCCGCTCGTGCGTGGACTGGGGGGTCGGGGGACGCACGGTGACGGTGCGGCCCGCGTGGTCGATGGCGGTGACGGCGCCGGTGATGATGGTGACGCCGTCGAGGTTACGGCGGTGGGGGGCGACGACGTGGCGCGGCTGGATGGAGCCGGCCGCGACCTCCGGCAGGAAGGGCTGGTA
This sequence comes from uncultured Actinomyces sp., assembly GCA_915069725.1. GTDB lineage: Bacteria > Actinomycetota > Actinomycetes > Actinomycetales > Actinomycetaceae > Actinomyces. The sequence goes on along the minus strand of CAJZFF010000231.1, from coordinate 93 downwards.
GGTCATGTAGGCGCGCGAGTCGATGATGGCGATCTCGACCTGGTCGAGGTTGAGCTGGGCGCGCAGGGCCCGGGCGACGCAGAAGCCGACGTA
>CAJZFF010000230.1 GCA_915069725.1 uncultured Actinomyces sp. | reverse complement strand
GCCTCGAAGGCGGCGCCCGCCGCCACTCCGAGAACGATCCAGTCACTCACCAGGAAGCGGCGCACTCGCCCCGGAGCCACCAGGGCGAGAACCGCAAGCGGCGTCAGCTTGAGAACCTCCTCCACCACGGAGGCGACCACTATGGATGCGGCTGTATTAGACGGGGTGACGCCGGCGGCGCTACAGACCCACAGACTCACCATCGCTATCAGCAGCGCCAACGGCATCCCGGTGGCGAGCACCCCCGAGGTCAGCGCCCAGGAGACGGTCTTGGCCCGAGCCAGGGCGAACCAGCACACCACCAGCCACAGGCACCCGATCCAGGCCCCCAGCGCGGTACGGAGCGTCGGTGAGACCACCACGGCGACAACGAGAACCAGCAGCGCGAACCAGGTCGCAACGGCCCGCACTCGGCGCAGCGCCAGGACGATCCGGGACCGCGACGTACGGTCTCGCAGCCGCTCCCACCACTCCTGCCTCGGCGGTGCGTCTGCCCCCGGTCCCGGTCCGGCTGCGGGCCTCGGCCTCGGTGTCGCCGAGCTCGTCATGGTCACAGCGCTCGGGTGAACAGGTGCCGTTACAGGCTGAGGCGGCCGGGCGGTCCCTTGGGCGGGCCGCGGTTCGGAAGTTCCGCTGGAGACCGGCATGCGGCCATGGGCGGCCGCCTTCGCTCGGTCGACCGAACGATCGTCAGGCCGTACTACCCCATAGGTCGTGGCTGGAGCACCCCCGTGGGGCGTGGACGGCATGACCCCGTATGTCGCCGTGGGGACGTAGCCGTAACCCGATGCCGATTCTCCCGACGTCGTACGTCTCTCCTGCTCCGTACGGCTCGGCCGGCGCCGGGCTGCCGGCCAGATCCGGGGAGGCTCTTCGGGGCTCGAATCCGGCACATAGCCATAGCCGTCACTGCTCACCGTTCGCGCCTCTCCAGGGACACCGTCTGCTTCCGTAATCATTTTGTGACTTTCGGGTAACTGGCACGGTGGTTCCAGCGTCTTCGGTGTCTTCGGTGCCACGGAGGCAGTTGGGCACGTCCAAGAGAATCGTTGGTACGCCGGGGTCTACTCTTCTCAGACGGGGCCTTCGTCGCCCGCCTCGTACCTGTCGGCACCACCCCTGACACTCGTCAACCCGCCCCACGTCGTCACCACGTCAGGACATGACCCGCATGACCTCACCGCGCCGCCCCGGCGGTGGCATCTTCGCCTCCTTGAGATTCCACAACTACCGGATCTGGTTCCTGTCCGCCCTCGTGGCCAACACCGGGACCTGGATGCAGCGCGTGGCGCAGGACTGGCTGGTGCTGCGCGTCCTCACCGACGACTCCGCCTCCGCCACCGGCCTGACCACGGCCCTGCAGTTCCTCCCCATGCTGCTGCTGTCCGCCCATGCCGGCCTCGTCGCCGACCGGGTCGATCAGCGCAAGTTCCTCATCCTCACCCAGAGCGCCATGGGCCTGGTCTCCGCCGTCCTCGCCGTCGACGTCCTGGCCGGCACCGCCCACCTGTGGCACGTCTACCTGGCCGCCTTCCTCACGGGTGTCGCCGCCGCCTACGACGCCCCCGCCCGCCAGACCTTCGTGGCCCGGATGGTGCCCGCCGAGCACCTGTCCAACGCCGTGGGCCTCAACTCGGCCTCCTTCAACGCCGCCCGCCTCCTGGGGCCGGCCCTCGCCGGCGTCGTCATCACCTGGGTCGGCGCCGGCTGGGTCTTCGCCGTCAACGCCGCCACCTTCGTCTTCCCGGCCGTGGCACTGGTCGCCATGCGCGTGAGCGAGCTGGTGGACATGCCCCGCGCCCGCCGCGCCGCCGGCCAGCTCCGCGAGGGCCTGACCTACCTGCGCGGCCGCACCGATCTCGTCGTCATCATCGCCGTCGTTGCCGTCGTCTCCATGCTCACCCTCAACTTCCAGGTCACCATGGCCGCGATGGTGCGCACCATCTTCCACTTGGAGTCCGACGCCTACGGCACCGTCTCCTCAGTCTTCGCCGTCGGTTCCCTCTCCGGTGCCCTGTGGGCGGCCCGACGTCGCAACCCCCGCCCCCGCACCGTCGTGCTGGCGGCCCTCGCCCTGGGGGTGTTCACCCTCCTGCTGGCCATCATGCCCACCTACCCGACCTTCATGGTCATGACGATCCCGGTGGGCCTGTGCGTCCTGACCCTCCTGACCAGCGCCAACCAGACCGTGCAGATGACCACCGAGCCGTCCATGCGCGGGCGGGTCCTGAGCATCTACATGATGTTCTTCCTGGGCTCGACGCCGGTGGGCGCCCCGCTCATCGGCTGGGTCGCCGACGCCTGGGGGCCACGCACCTCCATCGCGGTCGGCGGCCTGAGCGCTGTCCTCGCCGCCCTGGTCGCCGCCGCCTGGAGCTACAGGCACTGGAACCTGTCCCTGCACTACTCCTCCACCCGCCCCTACCTCCGGGCCGCGCCGAAGTCGCCGCCGCTACCGACGTCGCCGCAGTCCCCACAGCAGGCCCGTGCCGACGACGCCGACGAGCGCTGACTGCCACCCACCGGACGCCGGCCCATGCCGCCCGACCACCGCTGACCAGGACCCTCGGGTCACTGAACGAGTAATACGTACGCTACCCGTGGCGCATCTCCCCGGCACTGGGGAATCCTCCCCAGCCGAGGATCGGCGCGCTTTCAGGTGGTACTGGCCCACATCACAGGGTGGCGCCTATCCTGGCGAGGAACGCGGTTCGGTGAGCGAGCCCTTCCGAAGGCATCGAATGTCCGCGGTAACCCACCTCAAGCAGGAGCCCACCCCATGACCGAGCTGATCGACACCACCGAGATGTACCTCAAGACCGTCTATGAGCTTGAGGAGGACGGCGTTCCGCCGCTGCGTGCCCGCATCGTCGAGCGTCTCGACCACTCGGGTCCCACGGTGTCCCAGACGGTGGCGCGCATGGAGCGCGACGGCCTCATCAAGGTCGCCGAGGATCGCTCCCTGGAGCTCACCGATGAGGGCCGCAGGCGTGCCACCGACGTGATCCGCAAGCACCGGCTCGCTGAAAGACTGCTGCTGGACGTCATCGGCATCGAGCGCCGATTCGTCCACGATGAGGCCTGCCGCTGGGAGCACGTCATGAGCGAGCAGGTCGAGGAGCGTCTCGCCGACATTCTCGACGACGTCTCCACCGACCCCTTCGGCAACCCCGTCCCGTCGCGGACCGCGGAGCACCCGCGGCCCTCTGCCGATGAGGTCAGTGCCGACCGCTTCGCCGGACGCGACACCGTCACGGCCGTCGTCAGTCGCATCGGGGAGCCGATTCAGGCCGACGCGGAGATCCTTGCCGGGCTCGAGGACGCACAGATCGTCGCCGGTGCCGAGGTGGAGCTGCGTGTCAGTGCCGGCGGAGTGCGCCTCGTCGGGTCCTCCGGTGATCCCGTCGTCCTGGCCGACGACGTCGCCCGCCACCTCTTCGTGCGGCGCTGAGCGCCGACGCTCGACCTGTCTGTCAGCCCCCTCAAGAGAGCCTGAAAACACCCTGTGCAGGCAGAGGATTTGAGGACGTTTCCTGTCTCAGGAAGTGAGATATGTGGGGGTCGTCTCGGTGATGGCTCGACGGCCGCCCGAGCTCCTTCGCTGTGAGGTCCCATAGGTGTTGGGGCAGGGGGCCATGTCGGGGCTCCGTCAGGGCCTGTGCAATTTTTCCGCAGAATCTCGCGCTTTTCCGGTTCTGGTTGCGAGCGCGCCGATGGACTGAGGTCCCTGGGGCAATATGGATAAAAGCGAGAAGCGCTTCATAGTGCTTCGGCTCACAAGAGTGTGTGACACCTGGCCGTGACGAAGCGCGGATCTGTCATGTAGCGTTCAGGTCGTTGCCGCAGACAACCGTCTCGGTGACGTCTCGGATCGGGGCTTAGTCCTGCCACTCGATCTGAGGCACGTGGAACCAACAACTCAAGTGGCAGGAACGGGGGAACCAACTACCGGTCGCCCAGGCGAACAGCCGAAGCGGCCTTGGGGTGAAGCCCGCATCTGCGGGCCGGACGTCTCCAGTCCGAACCCGACAGCTCACCTCGTCGGCTCAACAGGAGAAAGCATTCATGTCCTCACGCACCACCGCACGTCACCGCAAAGCCACCCGCGCCCTTACCCCACTGGATGACTTTGCTCCCACCGCGCGCCGCGGTCTGGCTGTCGCCGCTTCGTCCGGCCTCGCCCTGACCATGATGGCTTCGGGAGCCAACGCCGCCGGTCACAGCGAGGTCACCTCCTCCGGCACCATCGAGGCTTCCGGTGTGACCCCCGGAG
>CAJZFF010000229.1 GCA_915069725.1 uncultured Actinomyces sp. | reverse complement strand
GCGGTGAAGCCGCCGGCGTCGGCGACCGCGGCGAGGGCCTCGAGCTGGCGGAGGGTCACATGGCTGGTGGTGCAACTCGACATAGTAAAAGTCTATGTTGGAATTCCAATCTTGATATTGTTTTCGAATATAGGGCTCGCTACCGTGTTTCCAGTAGCCGACCACGAAGGAGTGCCGCCATGACAGCCGCAACCACGAGCCCCATCCGCGTCAGCGCGCCGGTGCGCGCCGCGCTGGACGAGGGCCGTCCCGTCGTCGCCCTGGAGTCGACGATCTTCACCCACGGGCTGCCTCGGCCCCGCAACCTCGAGGTCGCCCTCGAAGGGGAGGAGATCGCCAGGAGTCACGGGGCCGTCCCCGCCACCATCGGCGTCTTCCGCGGCGAACCGGTCGTCGGCCTGTCGAAGGCCGAGATCGAGGAGCTCTCGGGATCCGAGGGCCTGCTCAAGGCCTCGGTCAGGGAACTCGCCTACGCCCGCGTCCACGACCTGAGCGCCGGCACCACCATCGCGGCCACGTCCTTCCTGGCCTCCCGCGTGGGCATCGACGTCTTCGCCACCGGCGGACTGGGCGGGGTCCACCACGGCGCTGCGACCACCTTCGACGAGTCCGCCGACCTCGTCGCCCTGTCGCGGACCTCCTTCATCCTGGTCTCCTCGGGCGCCAAGGCCATTCTCGACATCAGGGCGACCCTGGAGCGCTTCGAGACCCTCTCCGTGCCGGTCGTCGGCTACCGGACCATGGCGTACCCCGGCTTCTACGTGGCCGACTCCGGCTTCACCCTCAACCAGCGGGTGGACACCCCCGAGCAGGCCGCGCAGATGCTCCGCACCCAACGCGCTCTGGGAGTCCCCGCCGGCATCAACCTGGCCAACCCCGTGCCCGTCGACGAGCAGCTCAACGCTGAGGACTTCGACGAGATCCTTCAACGCGCATGGGCTCAGGCCGACAGCGACGGCGTCACCGGCCAGGCCATCACCCCCTACCTCCTGGACTACCTGCGCGTGGCCACCGGCGACCGCAGCCTGGACGCGAATGTCGCCCTCTACCGCAACAACATCGCGCTCGCCTCCCATGTGGCCCGCGCTCTGACCGATGGAGGCGAGTGATGCTCGCGGTCATCGGCGACATTGTCCAGGACATCGTCGTGTGGCAGCGCGAGAAGGTGCGTCCCGCCACCGACACCGCCTCCGACATCTTCATCCAGCGCGGCGGCTCGGCCGCTAACGTCGCGGCGTTCGCCGGCCCCCGCACGCCGACCCGCTTCATCGGCTGCGTGGGCGACGACCTGGCCGGGCTCGTCCTGACCAGGGAGCTGGAGAGCCACGGCGTTGAGGTCAAGAATCAGGTCCGCGGCGCCGACGGCGCGACCGGAACGATCGTCCTCCAGATCGATCTCGACGGCGAGCGGAGCATGTTCCCCTCGCGCGGGGCCAGCGCCATGCTCACGACGATCGATCCGGCCTGGGTCGCCGGCGTCGACCTCCTGCACCTGACGGCCTACTCCTTCGAGACTCCGGGACCGCGCGACGCCGTCATCGAGGCGGCCGCCGGGGTCGACGCCAACCTCATGCACCGGGCGGCCTCCATCACCGAGCTCGAGCCCGAGCAGCTGGGGGAGGGGATCGTGCGCGCCGTCGTTAGTCTGTGGGACGACGCGGGCGCGGACCGCTTCACGGCGATCATCCATGCCGCGCTTGGCCAGGGCAGTGACGTCGAGCCCTTCCGCGACTTCATCGCCATCGGAATCCTCGCGCCGATTGTCACCCACTTCTGTCCCGACCGCCCCGAGCTGCGCGCCCAGCTCATCGCCAGCCAGATCATCGGACTCGGCCTGGCTCGCTGGGTCGCCCGCATGGACCACATCGCCGGCCTCGACGTCGAGGCGCTAGCTGCGCTCGTCGGCCCCACTATCCAGCGCTACGCCTTCGACGACCTGCCCGGCCTCGCCGATCCCGCCTGAGATCATCCGAACCCATCTCTGGACAGGGGGTCGCCGTCAACCTATATTCATCACATGATGAAAAGCGATGAAGGAGACGCGCCCCGGGAGTCGGGGGCCAGCAACCAATCGCACGACTCCAGTCGAGACATCACGGCCTCTGCCTCCTCGGAGCAGCCGGCCGTCACCGCGACGGACCTGCGCGTGACCCGTGGGCGCAAGGAGATCCTCCACGGCCTGGACCTGAACCTGGCGCCCGGCACCATCACCGGCCTGCTCGGCCCCTCGGGCTGCGGCAAGACCACCCTCATGCGCACCGTCGTCGGTGTCCAGCGCTACCGCGGACGGCTTGAGGTTCTCGGGCATTCTCCCGGTGCTGCCGCCGTGCGTGGTCGGGTCGGCTATGTCACCCAGGGCCAGGCCGTCTACAGAGACCTGACCGCCCGCCAGAACCTGCGCTACTTCGCCTCCCTGGCCGGCAGCCGGGCCCGTGACCTGGATGAGGTCCTCGACGTCGTCGGGCTCACCTCCCTGGCAGACCGGCCCGTGTCCACCTACTCCGGCGGCGAGGCCGGGCGCGTGAGCCTGGCCTGCGCGCTCGTGGCCGACCCCGACCTGCTCGTCATGGACGAGCCGACCGTCGGCCTGGACCCGGTCACCCGCGAGGAGCTGTGGACCACCTTCCACGCCCTGGCCGAGCGCGGCGCCACCCTCCTGGTCTCCAGCCACGTCATGGACGAGGCCTTCCGCTGCGATGCCGTTCTGCTCATGCGCGAAGGCCGCCTGCTCGCCACCACCACCGCGTCCGAACTGCTCGAGCGCACCGGGGGGACCACCCTCGACGACGCCTTCCTCCGCCTCATCCGCAGCGCCGAGAGGACGGCGCGGGCGCCCGACGCCGCCCCGATCATCTCCGGCCGTCAGGAGGTCGCCCGATGAACGCGCGCACCTATGCCGCCACCGTTCGCAGGGTCCTCGCCCAGCTCCTCGGCGACAGGCGCACCGTCGCCCTCATCCTGGTCGTCCCCGCACTTCTGGTGATCCTGCTGTCCTTCGTCTATCGCGATTACCCGCACGGCGAGCAGCTCTTCGAGCGCATCGCCGTCATCATGATCGCGGTCCTCCCCATGGCTGTCATGTTTCTGGTCACGAGCGTGACCATGTTGCGCGAGCGCGCTTCGGGCACCCTTGAGCGCCTGTGGACCACATCCCTGCATCGCGCCGATCTTCTCACGGGCTACGCCACTGCCTTCACTCTCGTCTCCGTCGGCCAGTCGCTTCTTCTGGTCGCCGTGTGCGCCTGGGGTCTGGGCGTCACCATCGCCGGCTCGTGGGGGTGGATCCTTTTGACGGCCCTGCTCGACGCCTTCGTCGGTGTCGCCCTGGGATTACTGGTCTCCGCCTTCTCCCGCACCGAGTTCCAAGCCGTCCAGTTCATGCCCGTGGTCATCGGTGTCCAGATGTTCCTGTGCGGCCTGCTCGTCGCCCGCGATGAGATGCCCCGGGGTCTGGAGGTGACCAGCCGGCTGCTGCCGATGAGCTGGGCCGTCAACGCCGTCACCGAGATCCGCTCCACCGCGGAGACCACCGCTGGTCTGGTCTGCGACTTCGGCATGCTCGCCGTCATCGGCCTGGTCGCTCTCGCCGTCGCACCCATCACCATGCCCCGACGTACCCGGTGAGGCGGACGGGCCAGACCGCGTGCCCGTGTTTTGCTGACGCGGCGCTCCGCTGGCGTCCGACTGCGTCTAAGGTGACCCTCATGTGGATCCTGCTCGCCTGCGGCTCCGCGTTCTTCGCGGGACTGACCGCGGTGCTGGCCAAACTTGGAATTCGTCATACCGACTCCACCGTGGCCACCGCCCTGCGCACCATCGTCGTGCTGGCCGCCGCCTGGCTCATGGTGCTGATCGTCGGCTCCCAGGATCAGGTGGCCCGTATCGACGGCCGGACGTTCGTCTTCCTCGTTCTGTCCGGTCTGGCCACCGGCGCCTCCTGGTTGTGCTACTTCAGGGCCCTTCAGCTCGGCGACGTCTCCCGGGTGGTTCCCGTCGACAAGCTCTCCACCGTTCTGACCGTCATTCTGGCGGTTCTCCTCCTGGGGGAATCGCTGACCCGGGTGGGCCTGGGCGGGGTGGTCCTCATGACGACGGGCACGTTCCTCATGCTCGACGCCGCGGATCTGCGCGCCCTGCCCCGCGCCGTCGCCCACGGCGGCGGGTGGCTGCCCTGGGCCCTCGGCTCCGCCGTCTTTGCAGCACTGACCGCAGTGCTCGGCAAGATCGGAATCACCGATGTCGAATCCAACCTCGGTACCGCCGTGCGCACCGGCGTCGTCCTCGTCATGGCCTGGATGATGGTGCTCGTCACCGGGA
>CAJZFF010000228.1 GCA_915069725.1 uncultured Actinomyces sp. | reverse complement strand
ACCTCATCGGGGACGCAGGGGGTGGAGCGGATACGGATCCGCTCCACCCCCTCTTGCTGCAGGCTCACTGAGGGCGACTCTGAACCGCGTCATGCCGCCATCGACGAGCATGACCGAGCCCTGCTAGCTCTCGCCACCGCCTCTAGAATCTCTAGTACGGTCTTGTCCTGTCCTCCCAGTCCGGGTCGTAGGCTCCCAGCGCCGCCAGGGCCGCGTAGTCCGCATAGCACTCGGCCAGCAGTGGCGTAGGTACCTCGTCCAGCGCCACCAGACGACGACCGGTTCCCCGACGCAGCTCCAGGCTGTCGGTCGCACACGGGGTGTTGCCGTCCGACACGAAAGCGCCGGTGAAGGTCAGTGCAACGGTGAGGCCCGCTGTGGGAATCGTGCGGAGGTACTCGGTGAACCATCCCCCATCCTCCATTCCCCCGTGGCGGTACCCGCGCTTGGAGGCGACATTGCGCACGGAGTAGGCGTCGGTCATGTGCCCACGAAGATCGGTGAGCCGCTGCTGGCCCGGTGTGATGACGGGCGCAAGTGCGGAGAGCTGGTCGAACAGCGGCTCGACCTCGTAGTCGGTCAGGTGCTCGCGCCACGCAGCCACGGCGTCGGGCCCGATGACGGTCCCATGCGCCACCGTGATCTCCCCCTGGCTCGGGAGGTCGACGACCGCGTCGTCGGCTGCCACCAGGTCCCCTTCCGGTGTGGGACGGAAGACGAGCGGCTCGCCGCTGTCAGTCGGGGTGAGCTGCCAGATGACCCGGGTGACGAGGTGCCTCATGAGGGGGTGGGCGAGCAGAAGGTCACGCCATTCGGCCGGGCTCCATCCCCGTTCCGCGCACATGGCCTCGTAGAGCCGGCCGCTTTGGACGGAGAGCACGTTCTTGACCTCCTTGCGGGAGGCGGTGAGCTGTTTCTTGGCGGCCTTGACGGCGTCCGCATCGTCGTCGGCCCGGGGCGCCGGCAGTGATGCCCGGGCCTTCCCATCCGGCCCGGTCAGTGAGATCTTGAAGTCCGCGGTCAGCCGGCCGGCGAAGGAGCGGGCTCCGTAGCTCAGGTGCAGCAGACCGTCAGAGCCGAAGCCCGCGGTGGGGATGGTCCGGTCCTCCAGCTGCTCGGCGCTCCAGCCCCGCTCGACAGCGACCTCGTCCAGCAGCTCGCGGGCGGTCTTCTGCAGGCTCGCCATCTTGTGACGCTGCGCCACACCGATCAGCACCTGGAGAGCGGAGTCCTGGCCGTTGGCTCGGAGAGCCCGAATGAGGACCTCGTACTGGGGCCGACGATTGCGGTGGCTCCGCATGTAGCTGTGGGTGAGGGTGGCGAGCTCGCCGCCATCGGCTCCGACGGCGAAGGCCATGAGGCCCTTGTCGGCCATCGCCGAGCCCAGGTACGTCCCTTGATGCTCGTCGTAGATCGCCTTGACGTAGCTCTCCAAAGGTCGAGCCAGACCCTGCCTGGCCGCCTCCCGTTCCTCAGGATCGTCGCTCTGGGCGACCGAGGTCCAGTACCGCTGGAAGTACTGATACTGCTTCATCCCGATGTCCTGGGCGTGGGCGAGGCTCTGCTCGGGGCTCGGGTGAGCCGTGTCCCGCGCCACCCACGCTCTGACCAGATGGAGGGCCAGCCGACGGGCGTCCTGAGGATCCAGGAGAGAGAGGTAGAGGCCGATGAGGCCCCGGCCGTCGGGGTCCTTCATGATCACGGCCAGAGTCACCCACCAGCGGATCACCTGTGGGCTCACCGGACCGCCGTCTCGCCAGTGCACAGTGGGCAGGCCGTCCCAGTCGAGCCAGTCCGGGCCTGCAGCCGGGTTGGCCTCCAGCCCCTCCATGGCCTCCTGCTGGAGCTGGTCGGCAGACAGCAGCTCGGTGAGGTCCTCACCGCAGGCTCGCATGGCCTTGAGCATGCTGGCTCGAACCGCAACATCCTCCTCCGTGGCACAGGCCGCTCGAAGAGACTCGACGGACTGCTGAGGCGCCAGAGAGGCGAGCCACTCGGCCGCTGAGCGTCGAATCTCCGCTGACGGGTCTTTCAGCATGGGCTCGGCCAGGATGGGCGCGGCCGGGGAGGTGCTGAGCAGGCACTGCACCCGTCGGCGCACCCGCGGGGAGGCCGTGACGGCCAGGCGCGCGAGCTTGGGGAGGATCTGAGAAGGCAGTCGCGGGAAGACCTCCAGGATGTCCAGCGCGCGAGGAACGTTCTCCGAGCTGTCGAGACCTGCAGCCAGGACATCGAGGTGCTCCCACACCCACGGCCACAGCATCTCAGGATCCCCCGTACGCCAGAACACGTGGTGAACCGCATCGTCGATCGGGAGGTTGAAGTGTCTCAGCACTGCTTCAATGGCTCGAGGATCGGCAGCCGCGAGCAGTGTGTCTCTCCATCTGATGGAGGGGTCGTTGACGGTCAGGCGCAGACGGTGGACGACTGACAGGGCCGGTACGAAGGAGCCCACCCACCCGAAGCCGTACTTCTTGAGAATGGCCGGAACGCCCGTTGATCGCCCCTCAGCGACTGCGATGAACTCCTCCACGTCCTGCTCGGTGGCCAGGTACCTCGCGGCGACCTCCTCCCGAGACTCCGCGCCGTGAGGATCCCAGGCGTCATCGACGATCCGGTTGAGGATCCGCCAGAGCTGCTGCCGGGCCGTATCGGCCGGCTGATCGAGAGCGATGTGCTCCACCTCCGGCAGGACGACGGGAGCCTGTTCGGACTCCTGGGCCGCGCACTGGGAGAAGGCCGCGCGGGCACGCAGCTGTTCGACAGCAACGGCGAGCACGGGGTTGTTCTCGGCTGTGACATCGAGAAGATCCGCATCCGGCCCCTCGGCCAGGTACTCGAGCAGATCGGTGGAGCGTTTGCTGCCCGCCTTGCTGCGGATCGCCTTCCCGGACAGGAGCTCGGCGAGGGCCTCGCGGCGTCGGGCATCGGGAACCCGGCTCAGCATGTCGATGGCTTGGAGACGCGTCTCGTGTTCCTCCTCCAGCGTCAGCGGGACCAGGAGGTGGGCCACTGGATCAAGATCCATGTCGAGATCGGCCAGGAGCAGCACAAGATCACGACGGTTGTAGTCGCCCAGACTGCGGATGAACGAGGCCGGAATCCGCGACCCCTGCGACTGCAGGTACTCCGCGATTCCCGGAAGGTGGCACGGAGCTCGGCCCTCGCCGTGAGAGTACGAGTGTCTCGACAGCCACAAGGTCAGTACCTGAGAGAGGAGCTTGCCCGCTTTGACTCCATCGAGAGCCAGGACCTCGGCGAAGCGTTCAGGCACCCACGTCGGGCGCTTCTTCGCCATATCCACTGCCTTCTCCTCCCAGGGGGCGACGGTTTTGACGACGTCCTCATTCAAGAGAAGCAACCAGAAAGGGGTGAGAGGCTTCCGGCGCCAGTCCTTTTTTCCCGGAGTATCGGCTGCCCAGATCGCACGAAGGAGCTGACCATATCGCCACCACTGCTGAGCACTGAACGCATCACGCCGATACAGACTGTCACGTAGCGCATACAGAACACGGCGACGATCGTTAAGGGGTTCTCTCATATCCGAGGGCCATGCGACACCTACTGCAGACAGTCGATCTGCGAGGTCGTCACTCACATGAAGCACTCGATTCAGCGCGCCAACGCCACCGAACAACGCGTCCGTCTCCGACTCCTGCCACACATGCTCCACGACGCCCTCAGGATCTCCTGAGAGTACATAGGAGACGGCCCTCTCGTGGAGGTCCTCACTGACCGCCCGCAGGGGCAGGAGTGCCCTGGCCAGCTCATCGGACGCGGCGCCCTCACGAGTCTCAGCGACTTTTTCAAGATTCACAGCACTCTCCATCAGCATCCGCACAGCACATTCACTCGACTCGATATACCGGTCGGTAGCCAGGAATCCTACAGGCGCAGTTTCGCGCTCCGAGCACTTTCTCCATTTCCGGCCGTCAGTTCCCGATGCCGCGAGGGACATGCGGTTCAGATAGACCGTGCAGGCCGTGTGCCACTCGGCCGGTGGCTCCGGCAGTATCAGGGGGTCAAGGCATCGAGTCGGTCGACGACGGCGCAGGCCCGCAGCACGGCGCCGGGACTCGGCCGGTCGGCCACCTCGGCCAGCGCGGCCGCCAGGGTGGTGAGCTGGAGGTCATCGGCCCGGCGGGCTCGCATACGCAGGACGTGCGCCACCATGCCGGTGGGCCGCATCGTCCCGGAGGCCGCGAGCGCGGTGAGCGCCCCGCGCACATCCTGGACCAGTACCCGTATAGGGGTGCGATCCTCCCCGTTCGTCTCGGCCTCGTGTGTGCGGGCCTCCTCCGGGCGCGGCCGGCCGCGCCCGGAGGA
>CAJZFF010000227.1 GCA_915069725.1 uncultured Actinomyces sp. | reverse complement strand
CGCCCCCCTGCTCGCCTCCTTCCTCGACCGCGAGCTGGGCCTGGCCGGACGCCTGACCACCCGTGACGGCGCCGTCCACCTCGTGCGCACCGGCCCCATCGCCCGCGTGGCCCAGATCGCCCCGCACCTGGACCGCAGCGTCAACGACACCCTCCACCTGGACCGCCAGACCCACCTGCTGCCCCTGTGGTCGCTGGCCGGACCCGACGCCGCCCCCGACGCCGTCGAGACCCACCTGTGCGAGATCGCAGGCATCGACCCGGCCGAGCTCGCCGGCCACGACGTCCTGACCTACCCCACCCAGGCGCCCGCCCGTTTCGGCCGCGACGGCGAGTTCCTGGCCTCCTCCCGCCTGGACAACCTCTCCTCCGTCCACGCCGGACTGGTCGCCCTCGAGGCGCTCGCGGCCGAGCGGGTTGAGCCCGATGAGCCCGTCATCCTGGTCGCCTTCGACCACGAGGAGGTCGGCTCGGACACGCGCTCCGGGGCAGGCGGCCCCTTCCTCGAGACGCTCCTGCGGCGCCTGGCCCGGGTCCTGGGCGTCAGCGGTGACGGCCTCGAGGCCCTCCTGGCCCGTTCGACCTGCGTGAGCGCCGACGCCGGGCACTCCGTCCACCCCGCCTACGCCCATCTGCACGACCCGGCCGTCCAACCGCTCATCAACCACGGCCCCCTGCTCAAGATCAACGCCCAGCAGCGCTACGCCACCGACGCTGCGGGCGCCGCGATCTGGACGCGAGCCTGCACGGCGGCCGGCGTGCCCAGTCAGAACTTCGTCTCCAACAACGCCGTGCCCTGCGGCTCCACCATCGGCCCCATCACCGCCACCCGGCTCGGGATCACCACCGTCGACGTCGGCGTGCCCCTGCTGAGCATGCACTCGGCCCGCGAGATGGGCGGCGTCAAGGACGGCCCCTGGCTCGCCCAGGCCCTGCACGCCTACTGGCAGGGGGCCTGAGCATGGCGGGGGAGCGAGCGGGTCGCAGGGCCCAGCAGGACTCGCCGATCCGCGCCGCGGGCGTGCACGGCGCCGCCCCCTGCCCCTGCGGCAGCGGGCGCACCTACGCCCAGTGCTGCGAGCCGCTCCACGACGGCGCCCCGGCGCCCACCGCCCAGGCCCTCATGCGCTCGCGCTACACGGCCTTCGTCGTCGGCGACGAGGACTACCTCTTCCGCACCTGGCACCCGCGCACCCGCCCCGAGGGGCCCTACTGCCACCCCGGGACCCGGTGGACGGGACTGACCATCCACGAGACCGTCGACGGCGGGGCGGACGACGAGACCGGCATCGTGGAGTTCACCGCCACCTACCGCAGCGGCGACGGGCGCGGGGGAGTGGTGGACGACGCCCTGCGCGAGCGCTCCCGCTTCACCCGCCGCGCCGGCCGCTGGCTCTACCTCGACGCCGTCGGATAGCCCGCTGCGTATGGCGATCGGGGCCCGCTTCGGTTTCGATTCGGTCGACTCAGCCGGCGTCGGTCACAACGATCTTTCCCACCGTGCGCCCGCTCTCAATGAGGCGGTGAGCTGCCCGTATCTGTGCAGCATTGCGAGGCGTGAGCGTCTGGGACGCAGTGCCACGGATCCTTCCACTGTCGATGAGCTCGGCGACGGTGGAGAGGATGTGGTGCTGGGTGATGAGGTCGTAGCCGTGCCTGGGGCGGGCGAACATGAACTCCCAGTGCCATGAGATGGCCTTGTCCTTGAGCGTGTACAGGTCCAGGTCCCGCTCGTCGTCGATGGCGACGATCTCCCCGAAAGGACGAACCACCGTGGTCAGCAGCGGCACGCGCCCTCGGCTCTGCGGGGTGAAGACGTAGTCGACGCCGTCCGGTGCGATGGCGAGAACCTGCTGCGCGAGGTCCTCGGCGAAGTGGTCCACCACTGCGTCGGCACCCAGCGACCGGACCCAGTCGCGGGACTCCTCACGTGAGGCAGTGGCGATGACGGAGACATCAGTGAGGGCCTTGGTCAGTTGGATCACCATGGAGCCCACCCCTCCTGCGGCTCCCAGCACGAGGATCGTGCCTGCGGAGTCCCTGCTCAGGTGGAGCTTGTCGAAAAGAGCCTCCCACGCGGTGAGCGAGGTCAGGGGCAGTGCCGCCGCACTCGCGTAGTCCAACGAGCTCGGCTTCGGTCCGACGATGCGTTCGTCCACGAGCTGCAGCTGTCCGTAGGAGCCGGGACGTTCCAGTGCTCCGGCGTAGTAGACGTCATCGCCGGGCTGGAAGAGGGTGGTCTGCTCGCCGACCGCGATGACCGTCCCCGCTGCATCCCATCCCAGGATGCGTTCCTCGCTGCCGGTGTGGTTGAGGGCGGCGCGCACTTTGACGTCAACGGGGTTGACGGACAGTGCCTTGACCTCCACGAGGATGTCGTGGCCAGTGGGAGCCGCCGGGGCGGGGACGGTGGCATCGACCAGGACATCCGGGATGTCCACCGAGCCTCCGGATCGAGTGACGACAGCGGTCATGGTGCGTCGGGTGTCAGGGCTGCTTGAGGGCATCGATAGCTCCTTGCTCTCCTTGCTCATCGGCTTGTGCCAGGTTCGACGGACGTGCACCGTCAACGAGCACAGACCGTAGTCAGAAGAAAGTGGTTACCCGCAATGACTCCTACTATCAAGAAGATAGTGGGGTGCTGGTGAGCCGGCCGTGACGGCGTCCGAATGCCCTGGGACTCGTGGGCGCGCCGTAGGCCCGCAGCACCCTGAGAGTCCGATGCCGAGGGCTTAGGTGCGTTCCCGACGAACTGTGCGCAGTGGTGATTCCCCGGGGCATTGCTCTGGGAGTCGTCTTCACGTCGACACGCGACCTAGGGGGTCGACCTCGCGTGAGTCAGCGCATGCGTGTATCGGGACTCGGCCCATTCCCGAAGCGCGAATACCGGTTCGACGGCGCTCCGGCCGACCTCCGTCAGGGAGTACTCCACGTGAAGAGGAACCTCCGGGATCACCTCTCGGTGCACGAGTCCGTGGTCCTCCAACCGGCGCAGCGTAGCGGTCAGCACCTTCGGCGAGATTCCTTGAAGGCGCCGTTGCAGCTCCCCGAAGCGCAACGGTCCCTCGGCCAGTGCGCCGATGGCCAGCGCGGACCACTTGTTGGCCACGACGTCCAGAAGGTCGCGGCACGGGCACTGCGAGGAGTACACGTCCCCGCGGTGCCTCTGCGTGCTGCGTACCGTCGAATCGCTGCTGCCCAAGGATCTACCTCCAGAAGATGGATACGTCGCATGCGACTGAGGACTTCCCAGGAGATAGTACTGGTGTCGGGCGGTCCGAGGACTCGCTCAGCTCCAGGTGCCGCGCCAGTACTGGATGGGCCAGGGGGCCTCGTCCCAGGAGCGCACCCCCAGGTCGGCCGCCCAGCGCAGCGGCAGGTAGGGGTCGCGCAGAGCCGCTCGGCCCACGGCGATCGCATCGGCCTGCCCGGAGATGAGCGCCTGCTCGGCCTGGGCCGCCTCCTCGATGAGACCCACACCCACCACCGGGACGTCGCTGCCGGCGACGGCCTGCTTGACCTGCTCGGCCAGCGGCAGCTGGTAACCGGGACCCACCGGCACCGCGGCCGGCACGTTCCCGCCGCTGGAGATGTGCAGGACGTCAACACCGGCCTCCACCAGCTCGCGGCTGAAGGCGGCGGTCTCCTCACCGGTGACGCCGCCCTCGGCCCAGTCCGAGGCCGACAGGCGGATGTCGAGCACCGTCTGCGACCCGATGGCCTCGCGCACGGCCCGCACCACCTCGAGCGGGAAGCGCTGCCGGTTCTCCACGCTTCCGCCGTAGGAGTCGGTGCGCTGGTTGGACAGGGCGGAGCGGAACTCGTGGATGAGGTAGCCGTGGGCGCCATGGATCTCGACGACGTCGTACCCGGCTTCAACGGCGCGCCGCGCGGCCGCCGCGAAGGCCTCCGCGATCCGACCGATCCCGGCCTCGTCCAGCTCGCTGGGAACCGCGTGATGGGGGAAGGGGATCGCGCTGGGGGCCAGCAGCTCCCAGCCCTCCAGGGTGCCGCTGCGCGCGCCCTCCACCTTGGGGCGCCACGGAGGGGTCCCCGACTTGCGTCCGCCGTGCCCGATCTGGATACCCGCCAGAGCCCCGCCGGCGTGAATCGCCTCCACCAGGCGGCGCTGGCCGGCGACCTGCTCATCCGACCACAGCCCCAGGTCGTTGGGGGACAGGCGCCCCTCCGGGGTGACCGCCGTGGCCTCCACGATGACCGTGCCGAAACCGCCCACCGCGCGGCTGGCGTAGTGAACCACGTGCCAGTCGGTGACGACGCCGTCCTGCGCCTCGACCGTGTACATGCACATGGGCGGTAGCCACAGGCGGTTAC
>CAJZFF010000226.1 GCA_915069725.1 uncultured Actinomyces sp. | reverse complement strand
TCTACCTGTCTGCCTCCCCGAGCACGGCAGCCAGGCACGTGGGCGACGGTACCGGACGCCCCCTCATGTCCCCGGACGCGGACTCCGACCAGACCCGCGCCGCCCAGCAGGGAGGTCAGGGACGCACTGATCAGGACAGCGTCCTGGCCCGGATGGAGGCCCTCCACGCCCAGCGCTCAGCGCTGTACTCCGAGGTCGCCACCCTCACCGTGCCCACCGACGGCCTGAGTCCTCAGCAGGTCGCCGCTCTCATCCTCGTGGCCCTCGGGGTCCAGATGCCTCAGGCGGTGGGTGTCCTGGCACCCATGTCGGCGAAAAGCAGTGAGCCCGAGTCCTCAAGATCGTCGGCGTCCTCAGCATCCTCGACCTTCTCGGCCGCCTCCGGCGGGGCAGTCGCCTCACCTCAACGTGTCCGTCTCCGTCCGTCCCCGGTAGCAGCCGGCGACGACGGTGTCCGACGCGTCAGCGTCACCAGCGACCATCCCTATGACGTGCTCATCGGCCACGGGCTCCTGGCCGATCTGGCTCACGTCGTCCTAGACGCTCCGGGCGCAGGTGCCGGAGGCGTCGCCATCGTCCATGCCAAGGCCCTGGCGGGTCATGCGGCCAGCGCCGAGAAGCAGCTGGGCTCCCAGGGCCTGCGCGTCCTTCGGCTTGAGGTACCCGACGGCGAGGCGGCCAAGAAGGCGCGCGTCGCGGAGTACCTGTGGGAACGGCTCGGTTCCTTCCGCCTGGGCCGTGACGGACTCGTCGTCGGACTGGGTGGCGGAGCGACGACGGACCTGGCCGGTTTCGCGGCCGCGACCTGGCTGCGAGGTGTTCCCGTGGTGCAGGTGCCCACCACGCTGCTGGCCATGGTGGACGCCGCCGTGGGCGGCAAGACGGGAATCGACACTCCGGCGGGCAAGAACCTGGTGGGTGCCTTCCACCCGCCGGCCGCCGTCATCGCCGACCTGGAGATGCTCTCCACTCTGCCGGCCGCGGAGCTGCGGGCCGGACTCGGAGAGGTCATCAAGTGCGGCCTGATCGCCGATTCGGTCATTCTCGACCGGGTCCTGGCCGATCCCGCCGACTGCCTGACCTGGGACTCGCCAGTGCTGGCCGACCTGGTCACCCGATCCATCGCGGTCAAGGCCGCCGTCGTGGGGGAGGATCTCACGGAAGCCGGCCTGCGGGAGGTTCTCAACTACGGGCACACCTACGCCCACGCGATCGAGAAGGTCACCGACTACTCCTGGCGTCACGGGGAGGCGGTCGCCGTCGGCTGCGTCTTCGCCGCTGAGATCGCCCACCGCAACGGCAGTCTGAGCAGTGACGCACTCGCCCTGCACCGACAGAGCCTCGAGGCGGTCGGCCTGCCGACCCGCTTCCCCGAGGGGGAGGGGCGCTGGGAGGAGCTCAAGGAGGCCATGAGGAGCGACAAGAAGGTGCGCGGCGGCCGACTGCGACTCGTCCTGCTCGACGACATCGCCAGGCCCGTGCGGGTTCAGGCACCCGCGGAAGGCGTCCTCCTGGCGGCTCATGAGGCCGTCACCGGTGGGGCCCACCAAGCAGAAGGGCACCGCGGTTGAGTGCCACGGCACCGGGCTCACTCATCCTCATCGGCCCGCCGGGTGCCGGCTGCTCCAGCGTGGCCCGTGCCATTGGGAGTGCCCAGGGACTGACCGTGCTCGATCTGGGACAGCTCGTCGCCGACGAGCTGGGCACCCGCCCCGACCTGGCACTCGTCGCGGTGTCGGAGAACGACTACCGCCGCATCGAGGCCTTAACCGCTGAACGGCTCCTGGAGCGCGCCGAGACCGGGGGCCTCGTCGTCGCCCTGGGATCGGGCTGCCTCGAGGCCACCGGAGTGCGTCAGGGCCTTGAGCGCCTCAGGCTCGCCAGTCGCGGAACTCACCGTGTCGTGTCCCTGACGTGCGCCACCCGGGTCCTGGCCACCCGTAACGGTCTCGACGCACCGCGGTCCGTGGCCCTGGGAACCATCCACCACCAGTTCGTCCAGATGCTCCACGAGCGTCAGGCCCGGTGCCAGGACCTGGCCGACGTCGTCGTCGATACCACCTCAACGACCCCAGATGAGGCCGGTGAGAAGGTCATGAGTGCCGTCGGAGCCGATTTGTCCCGCCACTCGTGATCGGTGCGACACGCTTGTCGCCGGGGGAGGGCAGTGCCTCGCGGTAGGATCAGCGCGTCCCAGATGCAATGCAACAGTGAGGAAACCCTCGTGGCCACGACGAACGACCTGAAGAACGGCATGGTGCTCAACCTCGAGGGCCAGCTGTGGCAGGTAGTGGAGTTCCAGCACGTCAAGCCCGGCAAGGGCCCCGCCTTCGTGCGTACCAAGATCAAGAACGTCCTGTCCGGCAAGACCGTTGACAAGACCTTCAACGCCGGCCTCAAGGTCGAGACCGCCACTGTCGACCGGCGCGACATGCAGTACCTCTACAAGGACGGCGACGACTACGTCTTCATGGACGTCAAGTCCTACGAGCAGACCTACGTCCCCTCAGCCACCGTCGGTGAGGCCGCCACCTTCATGCTGGAGAACCAGGAGGTCATCGTGGCCTTCCACGAGGACTCGGTGCTGTTCGTCGAGCTGCCGGCCTCCGTGGTCCTGACGATCTCCCACACCGAGCCGGGCCTGCAGGGCGACCGCTCCAGCGCCGGTACCAAGCCCGCCACGGTCGAGACCGGTGCTGAGATCCAGGTCCCGCTGTTCCTCAACACCGGTGACAAGGTCAAGGTGGACACCCGCTCCGGCTCCTACATCTCCCGCGTCAACGACTGATGACCGAGCATCCCGAGGAGGTCTCGAGCCACTCGAGCCCCGCATCGCGCCATCCGGTCACCGCCCGCACCAAGGCGCGCCGGCGTGCCATCGAGATCCTCTTCGAAGCTGACCAGCGCGGGATGCTGAGTGCCGAGGGCTCCGAGGAGCTGCGCTCCTTCGCGCAGCTGCGTGCCGTCAGCTCGGCCAACCACACCGAGGCTCCTGCCTACACGCGGGAGATCCTCGACGGGCTGTGCGACCATCTGGGCGACGTCGACGAGACGATCCAGACCTACGCCCAGGGGTGGACCCTGGGACGCATGCCGGCCGTCGACCGCGCCATTGCTCGAGTCGCCACATGGGAGATCGTCTACAACGACGAGGTGGATGCGCCCGTCGCCGTGGATGAGGCCATGACGCTGAGCCGGATGCTCTCCACCGACGAGTCACCCAGGTACCTCGGTGGACTTCTGGGGCGTATCGGAGACCTCGCGGACACGTTGCGCTGACCCACGGAGCAAAGGCTCACGGCATGGGGCGCACTCCCTATGCCGTGAGCTGCCCTCACACGGGGCCCCTGGCCTAGTCTGAAGCCAGCCCCACTGCCGACGCTGGAGTACCCCGTGAGTCAGCTTCCTCCCCAGGATCCCAACGACTACCCCTACATCAAAGGCACCTGCGCTCCCACGGGTGGGGCGAACAGCGTCAAGAGCCCCGCAGCGTTCCCGCCCGTCTCCGATGTCACTGGCTACCCCTGGGCAGGACCGGGACTGGTCTACCCCGCAGGGACTTATCCCTCCGGAGGTTTCCAGCCGCCTGCAGGAGCGCCCAGCGGATATCCGTGGAGCGTCCCCATACCTGTTCCCTACGACACCTTCCTTCCGACTCGGCCGGCTCCTGTTCCCGGATTCGTCTGGAACGACCCGGTCCTCACAGTCAAGCGCAAGCGCGTCGCGAATCGTCGGGTTTCGCTGTCAAGCGGCATCATCGGCGTCGTCACCATGATCGTCCAGATGATCATCACCGTCACCATCCTCCTCGCTACCGGCTACCTGGGGCAGCGGGACTCGTTCTTGATACTCCTGTCCGTTCTCATCGTGGTCGTCGCTCCGATGATCGTTGGCGTCGGGTGGATCACGACCTTTATCCTTGCTCTTATTTCCTGTATCCAGGCGCATTCCCGGATACCTCAGGTCCAGCCCGATGGATGGACCGAGGCCAAGATGCCAACGTCAGCACTGCTGGCAGCGAGTATCGTGGCGGGAACCCCAATTCTCGTCATGTATATGTCCCTGTACCGAGGGCTATCGCGCAGCTCCGCCGACGTGTTCATCGGTGGTTTTCTGGAACCGCTGCTCATCGCCTGCGGCTTGGCCCAGGTTCTGATCGCAGTGGGAATCGCCTTTCTTGTCCGCATGAGTAAGGCGCTGGACCCAGCGGTCAGGGCGCCACAGGTCGAGGGGGTGCAGGTTCCATGATCTGTTCCCGGTGCCGATGAGAACTCGGGCAGCGGCGCGTCCCCTCGGCCCGTGCCGGCTGCTCCTGACGCATCGGCCGGCACGGGC
>CAJZFF010000225.1 GCA_915069725.1 uncultured Actinomyces sp. | reverse complement strand
GGCCGCGGTGCTGGAGGGCGTACAGCCCGAAGTAGCTCAGGCGGGAGACGTCCTCGCCGGGGGCCCAGACACCGAAGACGCCGCACTCCTCGCGCGGCGAGGGCTCGAGCTCGTCGGAGTGGTCGTCGGGCAGAGCGGTCAGGCCGGGGACGCTGACGGGCACTGCGGGAGCCGCCGGATCGGGCGGGCTCAACCGGGCGGATCGGCTCGGAGGCTCGGTGGAGCCGGCCCGCGGGGTGGGGCGGGCGCCGTCGGGATGGTCGGAGGTGATCTGCGTGGGGTTCTCACCGGTGCGCACACGCACAGTCTGTCATGGTCGGGCGCCGTCTGACCATGACGTCCGCCGAAGCCGGTCAGCGAGCGGCTTCGGAATCAACTAGCCCCCATCAGAACTCCGACGACGATCATCGAGACGCCCAGTATTGATCGCCTGGTGAAGGGCTCGCGTAGGAGCCACACCCCGGCGATGACACCGAAGACGATATTGAGGCTCCTAGAGGTGGCAACGACGGACGGAGGCCCGAAGCGCATGGCGACAAGCACCAGCGCATAGCTCGCCGGCACCAGCACCGCGATGGGGAGGGCCCGAGCCCCGCCGGCGGCCAGTGCGGCGGGCAGCTCGCGGCGACGTCGGCGCAGCACAACGCTGAGCAGCACGAGCTGAGCCAGACTGGACAGCGCCATGTAGGGGACAACCGAGATGTGCAGGTGTGCGACGGCGAAGGCGTCCCACAGGGTGTAGGCGGCGGTGCAGGAGGCGACGGCGCTGCCCGCCCAGAGGCCTCGGGCCCGGGTCAGATTCCGCCACGTGGCACCCGAGGCGAGGACGACGCCGGCGAGGACCACCGGAAGCGCCGCCACCTGCATGACGCTCGTACCCCCGTTCCACGGCGCCGCCACCACCGTCACCAGGACCGGCGCCAGTCCGCGTGAGACCGGGTAGACCACTGACAGGTCCGCCGACGAGTAGGCGCGTTGGAGGACCGCGGCGTAGGCCGTGTGCAACGCCGTGCTGACGAGGGCCGCCCACCAGGCCGGGCCCAGGCCTCCCCAGGTCGCCCCCACTGTCAGTACCGCGAGCCACAGCGGCGCGGCGATGGCGCTGTAGACCCACACGAAGGCGACGTCGGAGGTACCGGAGCGCTTCACCAGCACGTTCCACAGGGCGTGCAGGGCGGACCCAACCGAGACCAGGGCGAGGGAGTATCCGAAAACCATCATGTAGACGCTGTCTACCATGTTGTAGACGCCGTCTACAAGAGGCAGGCTGGGGCCATGAGCCAGACAACGGAGGACCGTCTGATCCAGGCGGGACGGCAGCTGCTCGAGGACGACGGCGTCAGCGCGGTGACGGTGCGGGAGGTGGCCCGGCGCTGCGGCGTCTCCCACGGAGCACCGAGACGCCACTTCCCCACCCTCGCGCTGCTACTGGCCGCCATCGCCGAGGTGTGCTTCGACGAGCTCCGCACTCGCCTCTCCGACGCCGGAGGCGGCCTCAAGGAGACCGCGAGGGCCTACGTCGCCTACGCCGTCGAGCACCCCCACGCCTTCGACATCATCACCCGTCACGACGTGCTGGCCGGCAGCGGCCGGGAGCTTCGGGCCACCTCCCTGCCACTCCTTGAGCAGTGGCGGGCCCACTTCACAGAGCAACGCCCGGACGCGCCCGAGGTCGCGGCGACCGCCGCCTGGGCGTCCGTCCACGGCGTCGCCTCGCTCGCCTCACGGGGCGTGTTGGAGCTGGTGGGGTCCGACGCCGAGGAGCTGCTGGACCAGCTGCTCCCGCAGTCCTGACGCACCGACCGCCTCAGGACTGGTCCTACAGGAGCTGGAAGCGGATGCCGGAGGCGGGGTCGGCGGACAGGAGGCGGACCCGCACGCGCTCACCCACCGGGAGGCCATCGTCGGGGGCCTTCGTGCCGGCGCGGATCTCGGTGACGACGGCGGGCTCGGCCAGGACGAGTTCACCGCGGCCGTCGCGCTCGGAGGTGATGACGCCGTCGAAGACCTCGCCCTCGTGTCCGCGCAGGACCAGGGCCTCCAGGGCGGTCAGGGCTCCGCGGCCGATGGCCCGGGCGCGCTTGCCGGTCTGCTCCATGACGTCGGGCAGGTCGGGGAGGGTCTCAAGGACCCACTCGGGCACGGGCGCCTGGGCGCAGGCGGCGATGCAGATCTCCTCGCCGTAGCGGTCCACGAGGCGGCGCAGCGGTGCGGTGACGTGGGAGTAGCGGGCGGCGATCGCGGAGTGGACGGCCTCCTCGGAGTCGGAGGCCTCGTCGTCGGCCGGGACGCCGACCCCGCCCACCCCAAAGGCGAGGTAGCCCGATCCGCGGAAGAGGGACATGGCCTGCTCCAGGAAGGCCGCGTGGGCGGGGATGGCGTGGTCCAGGCCGCGCACGAGCTCGGGGTAGGACTGGGCAGCCGGCCAGTCGATGCCCAGGGCCGCGGCGACGCGCCGCAGGCGCGCATAGTCCTCGGGGCGCGCCGGCGGCAGGGTCCGCAGGATGCCGACGCCGCACTCGACCATGATCCGGGCGGCGCACATGCCGGTGAGCAGGGAGATCTGGGCGTTGTACTGCTCGGCGGGCACGGGCACGCGGTAGGCGAGCCGGTAGCCGGCGGGGCCGGGAACCTCGGCGGACTCGGCGGACTCAGAGTCCCCCGCCGGCTCTGTCACCTCTGCTGCCTCTACCACCTGTGCCGCCTCGGTCACCTCGACGACCTGCTCGGGCGTGGTCATGCTGATGCCGCCGCGGGCGGCCTCGCGTTCCAGGCGCAGGCGGCCGATCTCGGCCAGGAGCTCGGGCAGGTCGGCGGGCGCTTCCTGGGGCAGGGCTCCCTGTCCGTCGATGGCGGCCTGGACCTGGGCGTAGCTGAGGCGCGCCCGCGAGCGCACGAGGGCCCGCTCGACGCGGGCGGAGACGACCTCACCGCGCTCGTCGAGGTCGATGGCCCACAGGCAGGCCGGACGCTCGGCGTCCTGAAGCAGGGAGGCGGCGCCGTGGGAGAGGACCTCGGGGTGCAGGGGCGTGGCGGCGTCGGGGGCGTAAATGGTCTCGCCGCGGCGACGCAGCTCGGCGTCCAGGGCACCGCCGGGGGTGACGAAGGTGGCCAGGGAGGCGATGGCGTAGTGGACTCGGTAGGCGGCTTCCGACTCCGGGGCGTCCCCGACGTCCCCGGCGGTCGCGCCGGCTTGGTCAACATGGTCGGCCTGCGCGGGCAGGCGCTCCAGGAGAACCGCCTGGTCGAGGTCCATGGAGCCGGGCGGGTCGATGGTGACCAGGTCCAGGTCGCGGGCATCGCGGGCGCCGTCGGCCAGGAGACGCGCGGGGCCGTCCTGGGCCCAGGCGCCAGCAGCGGCCTCCGCCTCGGCGAGAGCCTCGGGCGGGAAAGCGGTGGGCACCTCGTAGTGCGCGCGCAACGCGTCCAAGGTCTGGGCGACCTCGGCGGGCGGGGCGGTGTAGGTGCTCAGGCGCGTGCGACTCATGGGATGAACCTACCGGCGCAGGCCCTCGGCGCAGCAACCAACAGGCGCGCGCAGCCCCCAGCCCGCCCCACACGTCCCAAAACTTCAGAATCGACGCGGCTCCGGGTCGATTCTGAAGTTTTGGTCGAAGTGAGGGTGGGAGAAGGAGGAGGGGCTCACCAGCGTCGGCCAGTGGGCCTGACCCCGGCAGCGGACAGCCGCCGCAGCATCTGCGCCCCGGCATCACCCCAGGCCTGCGCCCATGTCCAGCGGGCCACCATCAAGCCCGAGGCCCGCAGCGCGTCCTCCCGGAGCTTCTCACGCCACACGACATCCTCCGGGTCCTGCCCGAAGGAGGCCGACCGGTACTTGACCCGACCGTCGAACTCCCCGGCCACCCCATAGTCCGGCCAGTAGAAGTCCAGGATGTAGAGCTCCGACCCGACCCGCACACTCACCTGCAGCTCCGGCTTGGGAAGACGGTGCTCCCACATGCGGACACGGGACATGGACTCGCCCGGTGACTCGGATCGGCCGTCGGCCAGGCGCACGGCCTGCCGAGCGCGGGGGCCACCACGTGCCGTAGCAGGCAGACGCTCCAGCGCCTCCTCCATGGCTTTCACGGAGCACAGCCCGGTGTGCAGGGCCGCATCCATGGCAACGACTCCCGCCATGAGGCTGCTCCACCGAGCCAGGTCAATGAGTGAGTCCGGCAACGCGACGGCGAGATGCTCGCCCACTCTGACGACCTCGGTGCCGGGGCGCCGGACGTGGCGCCTCAGCAAGGAGGTCCGCACCCGGCCGGGGTGTCCGTCCACGACCTCCACCCGGCGCAGAACCGTCCCCACCAGTGGAAGCCCGTAGGCGGCGACAGCG
>CAJZFF010000224.1 GCA_915069725.1 uncultured Actinomyces sp. | reverse complement strand
CCGATGGTGTGCAGGACGTCGACGCCGTCCTTGCGCAGCTGCTCGGCGGCGAACTCCAGGGGGTTGACGCCCTCCTCGACGAGGCCGCGCTCGACGAGGTTCTTGGCGTTGGTGAGCTTGACGCGGGAGTTGCCGATCGGGGACCCGCCGAAGTCGCGCAGGATGCCGGCGTTCTTGCGGCCCTCTTCGTCGATGACGATGTAGTTGCCGGTGAGCAGGCCGTGGTAACCGTACTGGTAGGCGATGATCTCGACCTCGGGAGCGACCTGCGTGTAGCGCTCGATGAGGTCGCCGACGGCGGCGGACAGACAGGGGGCGAAACCGCCAGCGGTGAGCAGGGCGACGCGACGAATCGACATCGGGAACCTTTCCTTGGATACGAGGAGTGACGAGGCCATCCTAACGGTATGACCCTGCCTCCCCGCCAGGCCCTTCGGGCCCACGGTCGGGGTCGGACTCTGGGGCAGTAGCGTGCTCAGGATCGGCAAGAATCCGCTCATCAACGAGCTGTACTGCCAGTTCTGGCGCCACACGCATCAGGATGCCGAATTGATCCCAGACAGATTCTCCGTACAACCAAGAACAAGCGAGCGCGGAACGAGCTAGACCGAGCCACTGCCCGCGAATTGTGGATTCTGAATCCACGAGATCGGAGACATCTGCGCACGCCTCTGCGAGTGTGGCGTAGCAGCCAGCGGCATCCCGACGCTCTGCAACCCCTCTGACCCAGCCGAGTTCAGCACGCATCGCCTCGACAGCGTCATCAGAAGAGCCTTTGCGCACGAGATCCTTAATTACTGGGGATAAGGCACGACTTCGAGAAATCGGATCATTCATGACCGAAACAATCTTCAGGGCTCCATCAATGGCACCTGCCTGGGCCAGCGCCTCTGCCACCACAGCCAGAACCCGCGCACGCAACCAGGGCGCCTCGATCCGCTCAGCCGCGGCGAGGGCCTCATCAGCATAGCCCGCCCGGGCCAGCGCCTCTGCCACCCTAGCCAGAGCCCGCGCACGCGACCAGGGCTGCTCGATCCGCTCAGCTGTGCTCGCTGCGTTGTCGGCAACCTGCCGAGCCCGGTCAGTCTCACCCGCCCGGGCCAGCGCCTCTGCCACCACAGCCAGAGCCCACGCACGCTCTCGAGAATCCTCGATCCGCTCAGCCACCTCCTCAGCATGACAAAAAGGAGCGATCATACGACTATCTTCACTCACCTCATCAGCACCTTTAAGTGAAGAGCTCAATGACAGAAAGCCCCCTCCCCTATGTGCATAAACTTGAATCCCATTGACCCATCTTTCTAAATCAAAACTTTCAAAACCATTGACTTCAGAATCGTTAACAGCACTACCGATATACACAAAAACATCCACCAGCAAACGCAAAACCTTATCATTAAAATCTCGACAAGAAGCCAAGGATTCAAACACAACAGGAAGGAACGGCAAGAACACACGAACGCGCCCACATTCAACAGCTGCTTTCATTGTCTCCACAAGCGCATTCAGTCTGCTCTTCGGACTATCGATAGACAACACCATGTCCAACACAGCCTCGGGAGTGAGATTGAAGTATAGAACATAGAGTTTAGGTAAACCAAGCACGTAGGTAGACGCCCGCACAACCAGCTTCCTCAACTCGGCAACCCCATAAAGGAAGGTCATCACACCTTCAGGAATCTCCGCACAGCTTTCACCTACCATCTTGAAAGACTCACGATCAATCATTCGCAACACAAGCGATTTTCGCTCAGAGCGTCGCCACACCTCATTATACCTATCTCGGTCGAGAACAATTTTGGCAGAAGAACCATCACATTTATCGTCACCAAGCATGAGTTCGAAGCAGGACTCACTCAGCAAATAGTTGGGGGTGTTGCACCCCCAACCCCTATCGACACACTTCTTCACCCACCCGCGAATATCCTGATAGTACGGCAACAATACTCTCTCACGGGATTCTGCCCACCAAGCCTCATCCCCCACCCCTTCATCTCCTCCAAAGAGATCTGGCGAGAGCTCACGCAACACGGCTCGCAGAACGGCATCGTGCCCCAAAGTGTAGGAAGGGATTGGTCGATCACCGAAGCCGACGTTGACTCGCATGAGAATGCGACCAGGCGACCGCTCTACACATGCTTTGATGTCCCCGCTCGGAACAGCATCGAGACGGCGACGCCTGGCGATCAGCTGCCGCAGTTCATCCACGGTCAACGAGCCACCACAGGCTGCCAAGAAGGCTCCGATATCTACACCATATTTGGAGTTTAAGAAGTTTTCTATGTCCTTCTGATTGATTTTCTTTTGCGCTATTGGGGAGGCTTCGAGTGATACAACTCTCCTCGGAGAATCACAGACAATATCCTCGGGAGGTCGCGGGTTAGGGCGTGACGCGGTCATTACCTTCACACCTTCAGGAAGGCGTCGAGGCAGCAGCGAGAGAATGGATTTGGCAGCAGCAGCATCCGGACACTCATAATAGGAATCCTCGTCCACTCCGTCAATGAGAAGAACCAGAGGTCGGGGATTCTTGTCCGATCGGCAAGCCGTTGCTGCTCGACGTAGAAGCTGACGGAACTCGGTGTCCTGAGATGCCGGATCGGACGCCCGCTCGGTGTACTCATCTCCAAGGATTTCCGCTAACTGCGCCCCGGCAACGAAAGCGAAACTTCTCCAGTCGTTCCCGTCACCACCAATACGGCGAGTGAAGAAGGAAACGATGTGCACGCCATCGGGCGGATTCAATGCGAAGGAGGACATCAGGGCGGTTTTGCCGCTAATCATGCCCGCCTCCATGGCGTACCAAGTGTCTTGTGAACCTCGGACAAATGTTTCTAGCTCGGCCAGCTCTCGCTCTCGATCCTCCAGTGGATCGGGAGCAAGGTCGCGGACCACCTCCATATGGTCAGCAACGACGGCGCGCGTCTGGGAGGCTCCAGCGGGACGTTCGGCGAGCCGTTGAATCCCAGAACGAACTTCCTCGACGCTCTCGAGAATAGAGGCCAACGCCTCCTTCTCAGTGAAGCAATCAGCAACGCGTTGGCACGCTACCTCAAGCACCCAGTCGAAGGCCTGCCTAGCCGATTCATCCGCCAGATCGCTGCGCAGGTCTGTGCCACCCAGGTCAAGAAGAGTCCGGCGCAACTCTTCCCAGTTGTATCCCGCGGCAAGCCGTTCCTTCTCCGAGAGTTGGTCGATGAGGGTTGCCGTCTGTCGGGCTGCCATATGCCAGTCAGCCTCGGAGATCCCCTGATGCTCTCGGAGCAGCTGCTTTGCTGCATCGTCGGCGATCTTCTCAGCAAAGACCGCCCGATTTCCGCCGATTTCCAGCGTTCTCCGGAACTTCGCCAACAGTCCGGCACCTTCGCCAACCGCTGTGGCGAGTGCTCCCTGTCCGGAGGCTATGAGGAGCAGCTTCACAATCGATGTCCCCAGGGGAATGAAGGTGTCGCGATCCATGGTGGCCATGAGCGCTCCTCAACGTGTGGTACGTGTTACAGGAAGATTCCGTAACTTTATCGCAGCACACCGGCGCCCTGGAACCGGTTGGTCAGCCGTTAGGCAATCCTTGCCCGACTGGGCTCAGCGGCACCAGCCCCTACTCGGCGCCGGGCTCGGGCTCGTCGTCGGAGGCCTTGTCCTTCTTCTTGTCCTTGCCGCTCTTGTCCTCGGGCGGCTCGGGCACGGAGACCTCGGGGGCGGGACGGCCACCGGGCGCGGCCACGGGGGCGGCCGAGGGGCGGGCCTGCGCCTGGGCGGCGAGCATCTCGGTGACGACCTCGTCGGCGGTCTTCTTCTCCGAGTCCATGGCCTTCTTGACGTCGGCGGCGTAGAGGTCCACGTACTCCTGACCGGAGAGTGCCATGAGGGCGTACATGATCTCGTCGGTGATGGAGCGCAGCACGAAGCGGTCGTTCTCCAGGCCCTTGTAGCGGGAGAAGTCCAGCGGCTCGCCGATGACGATGCCCACGCGGTGGCGGGTGGAGGGGATGGACTTGCCGATCGGCTGGGCCAGGTTGGAGCCGATCATCGCCACGGGCACCACAGGGGCGCCGGTGGCCAGGGCGATGCGGGCCACGCCGGTCTTGCCGCGGTAGAGGCGCCCGTCGGGGCTGCGCGTGCCCTCGGGGTAGATGCCGAAGAGCTGCCCCGAACGCAGGCGGTCGATGCCGGCCTGGAGCGCCGCCTGGGAGGCCTTGCCGCCGGAGCGGTCCACGGGGATGGTGCCCACGGTCTTCATGAAGTTCTTCACCGCCCAGCCCTTGACGCCCTTGCCGGTGAAGTAGTCGGCCTTGCCGATGAAGGCGACCTCGCGGTCCACCAGCAGCGGCAGGAAGAAGGAGTCGATGAC
>CAJZFF010000223.1 GCA_915069725.1 uncultured Actinomyces sp. | reverse complement strand
GGTCGTCATGGTGGAGCGGGACAAGGTGGGCGGCACCTGCATCAACGTCGCCTGCATCCCCACCAAGACCCTCATCTCCGCCGCCCGCGTCCTCCGTGAGGTCCAGGGCTCGCAGGCCTACGGCGTCACCCTGCCCGAGCAGGACGGCGGGGCCGACGCCCTGGCTCAGGCCCGCATCGAGCTGGCCTCCTTCCGCGCCCGCAAGGAGGCCGTTGTGGGTGGCATGGTGGCCGCCCACGAGAAGATGTTCCCGGCCTCCGGCATGGACTTCGTCAAGGGCACCGCCCGCTTCGTGGGGGAGCGCACCGTCGAGATCGCCCTGAACGACGGCGGCCTGCGGCGCGTGCGCGGCGCCAAGGTCCTCATCAACACCGGCACCACGCCGTCGGTCCCCCCGATCGAGGGCCTGTCCGACGTGCGCTACTGGACCAGCGAGGACCTGCTCACCCTGCCCGAGCTGCCCAGTAGCCTCATCGTCCTGGGCGGCGGCGTCATCGGCGTCGAGATGGCCTCCCTCATGGGGCTCCTCGGTGTCCCGGTCACCATCGTTCACGCCGGGCCGCACATCCTGGACCGCGAGGACGAGGATGTCGCCGCTGAGGTGACCGCCGGCCTGGAGGCCCTGGGGGTCACGGTCCTGGTCGGTGCGCGCGCCTCGAAGGTCGCCGCCGCGGCTGACGGGAACGGCGTCGTCGTCACCACTGCCGACGGGCACGAGGTGAGCGGATCCCACCTGCTCGTCGCCCTGGGGCGCACCCCCGTCACCGCCGGCCTCGGCCTGGAGGCCGCGGGCGTGGAGCTGACCGAGCGCGGCTTCGTGCGCGTCGACGACCACCTGCGCACCACCGCCGAGGGCGTCTACGCCGCGGGCGACGTCGCCGGGACTCCCCAGTTCACCCACGCCTCCTGGAACGACTTCCGCGTCCTGCGCGACCTCTTCGCCGGCAAGGAGGCCTCCACCACCGGGCGCCTCATCCCGTGGGCCGTCTTCACCACGCCCGAGCTCGGGCACGTGGGCCTGACCGAGGCCGAGGCCCGCCAGGCCGGCTACGAGGTGCGCGTCGCCAAGACCCCGACGGCGGCCGTCCCGCGCGCCAAGACCCTGGGCCGCACCGAGGGCTTCTTCAAGGTCATCATCGACGCCCGCACCGACCTCATCCTGGGCGCCGCCATCATCGGCGCCGAGGCCAGCGAGGTCGTCACCAGCATTCAGATGGCGATGCTGGGTGACCTGACGTGGCAGCAGGTGCGCGACGCCGTCATCACCCACCCCACCATGAGCGAGGGACTCAATATCGTCCTGGACTCCCTGGGCTGAGAGCCTGAGGCCTGGCCCCGCCTGAACGGTGACACAGACCCGCTCAGGCGGGGCGTACCCCCAGGTTCTCGACGCGCTCGGCCCCCGGCAGCGCCACCAGCAGCGCCCCGGGCACCAGGAGCTTGGAGTGGCGCACGCCCGAGCCGATGAGCACCGTGGCCCGCTCCGCCACAGCGCCGTCGACGAAGAGCCGCCAGTCCTCGGGCAGGCCGACCGGGGTGATCCCGCCGTACTCCATGCCACTCATCTCCACGGCCCGCTCCACCGGCAGGAACGAGGCCTTGCGCACGTCAATGCGCTTCTTGACGACGTGGTTGACATCGGCGAAGTCGGTGGCACGCACGACGCAGGCCGCGATGCGCTCCTCGCCGGTGCGCTTACCGGCTACCAGCACGCAGTTCCCGGTCGCCTCAGGATCCAGGTCATAATGCGCGTTGAGGGCGTCGGTGTCGGAGTGGGACGGGTCGATGGGCACCACCTGCGCCTGACGAGCCAGGTCCGCGCCCTCGGGCGAGGCCGCCTCCAGCGCCCGCAGCGCGGCGGCCACGGGCTCGGCGAGCAGGTCAGTACGCTCCAGCGCCGGCTGCCAGCCGATCTCCGCGGCGAAGACCTCAGCCGGATCACGCAGCTCAGTCATTCCTTCTCATCCTTTCGGCGACGTCGAGCGCCTCTCGATGCGCTCCACTAGACGGGTCCTGACCCCGGGCCACTGCTCCGGAGTGATGGCGAACATGGCCGTGTCACGCGTGCGCCCCTCCTCACTGGGAGCCAGAGAGGGCTGCCAGGCGCGCAGGACCCCCTCGAAGGTCGCCCCCAGTGCTGCGATCGCACCGCGAGCCACCTCATTGCGTGCATCGGTCTTGATGTCCACGCGGTCCACGCCCCAGTCCTCGAGGGCCTGCGTGAGCAGTAGGAGCTTGGCGGCCGGGTTGATGGCGGTGCCGCGAACAGTGGGGGAGAGCCAGGAGGAGCCGACCTCGACGGCGAAAAGCCGCCCGTCCGGCATCCACCGGGGTGTCAGGTACGCGGTGTGTCCGACGACACGGCCGGTGGCGACCTCCACCTGGGCGAAGGGCGCGTAGGTACCCGTGTCCCGGCGGGCCAGGCTGCGGGACACGTAGTCCTCGACCGTCTCCGGCGTCGGCACTGTGGCGAAAGGGCTGGTCGCGGCCGCCTCGGCGGCCAGCTGCAGCCCCGGCACGTGCTCGGGTGCAAGGGACTCAAGACGTACGACATCCCCGGCCAGCACACCGCAGGTCAGGACGGGCGAAGGGGCATGTGACAGGGCGGTGCTCATGCTCCGATCATGGCAGCCGCAGTGCGGTCAGCGTCGGGATGCTTCAGCATGTGGTCTCATTGTCCCTGTGCCGCATGTCATCTTTCCGAGTCTTGTACGATGTTTAATCAAAAATATTGAAAAATGCAAATTTTAATAGTAAATGTGTCATATTTTGAGATCCTCTTGCTGTGGCTCAAGACTGGTTGCTTGAATATCTGCAACCGCTTGGTTCGCGTATCTTGCGGTCCTGATGTATTTTCGGGCGGTTTCGTTTACTTGATGAAAGGGGGTGACTTTAGCGATGCAGAAGGTCGACAAAATTGTCAGCAAGCTCGAGGATGATAAGACTCGGGTGTTCGCTGCTATGATGATGGGGTGGAACCACGGCCCCGCGCCGCAGTGATGGTGGCTGGAACCGTGTTTCTGTGCACATGATTAATTTGGTGAACGTCGGAGGTATGGGAGGTTAGAAATGTGTCATCAGAACATTCAAGATCATTTAAATGAGTTGAATACTCATCTGAGTGGTCGTCCTATATCTCCGGCGTTCGCCGAGAGGTTTCGTTTTTTATGGGATTCGCTCGATAGTGGAGTCGATTTTTCCGGGCGTTCCGTAGGTGCTCCATATTATGTGACAGACATGGGTGTTAGATTGTTTGATGATCCACGTCTATTTTATGACGCTCATCTAAAACTTGCCAACACCGAGGCAATTCCGAGATCCGCTCTCAAAGATTTTATTCACAAGTCCAAGCTCGATAATCTAAAGCATAGGATTGATGCAGCCATTCTGTTTTTTGGCGACTACGAGACCGTTATTGATGCTATTCGTGAGCGTTCTTCAGAGATACTTGGATCTGGTGACTACGAGTTGTTGATATACTGTGGTGTGGTAACTGGTGCGTGTGGCGACGTGAAAGCGATAGAGTTTTTTGATGAAGCTGAATGTGTCGCACATAATCCAACGAATGCCTATGCGGCAGCACATCGTTCGGCCGCATTTGAAATCAAGAAACTTTCGGCATCCAACAAGGCGTTACAACGATTGAATATTGCTGGCGAGCGCTACGTTTGTTCGAATAATTTTCGACAAATTTTAGATCAGGCATTGATGTATAATCTCATGGCTCTCGGATACCTCAAACTAGGGGATCCTCGATCTGTGGAGTTCATGGTGAAGGCGTGTGAATGCCTAGAATCTTCAAGTGTGTGTCGAGAAGATTTTGATTTAGATACATGGTCGATGGCAGGTAGGTATCGAAGTCAAATAGCAATTAATCAGGCGCAACTACGAGTGGCGTCTAGTAAGCCTCTTGATGCTTTGAAAATCTTGAAGGACAACATTCGGTTTATTTATGAAGAATCGTATGAATATTTCCCTGAGGCATTGGCTGAGTATTGTTATGTTATGTACTTAAATGAAGAGTATGATGCTGTGCTTGATATTGGGCCAGATGCCTTCTGGCGATTCCAACAAATAGGATCTTTAAGTGCCATGAAATCGGTTCGTGAAATTATGGCCGCATGTCATTTTAAGTTAGGATCAGAGGGTAAGGCTGAGAGAGTGGTTGAAGTTTTTGAACGTGATCCTTTGGGGTTGGAAGGAATCTATGGCCTCATTTGATGAGAATCTGTTGCTGCTGCGTGCTTCCCGTCTGGTTCGCTCTTTCGGGAAAAAAGACAAGACCTTCGTCGCCGTGGAGGACGTGTCCCTGGATGTGGGGGCGGGTCAGGTTCACGGCCTGCTGGGGCCCAACGGCGCCGGTAAGACGACGACGGTGCGGATGTGCGCCACGC
>CAJZFF010000222.1 GCA_915069725.1 uncultured Actinomyces sp. | reverse complement strand
CGGGGGTTACGGCAGCGTCTACCACTACTCGACCCTGGCCATGGCCTCCAACGCCACCGCCACCTGGCGCGCCCACCGGCGCGGGGCGGCCTTCGCCTCCGCCTGCATGGTGCAGTTCCACCCCACGGCGCTGCCGGTGAGCTCGCACTGGCAGTCCAAGACCACCCTCATGAGCGAGTCCCTGCGCAACGACGGGCGCATCTGGGTGCCCGTGCGCCCCGGGGACGAGCGGCCCCCGAACGAGATCCCCGAGGACGAGCGCGACTACTACCTGGAGCGCAAGTACCCGGCCTTCGGCAACCTCACCCCGCGCGACGTCGCCTCGCGCAACGCCCGCGAGCAGATCGAGTCGGGCCGCGGCGTCGGGCCGCTGCGCAACTCGGTCTACCTCGACTTCCGCGACGCGCTGGAGCGGCTGGGCAAGGAGACCATCGCCTCGCGCTACGGCAACCTGTTCGAGATGTACCTCGACGCCACCGGGGAGGACCCCTACGAGGTGCCCATGCGCATCGCCCCGGGCGCCCACTTCACGATGGGCGGGCTGTGGGTGGACTTCGACCAGATGTCCACCATCCCGGGACTGTTCGTGGGTGGGGAGGCCTCGAACAACTACCACGGCGCCAACCGCCTGGGGGCGAACTCGCTGCTGAGCGCCAGCGTGGACGGCTGGTTCGTGCTTCCGCTGGCCGTGCCGAACTACCTGGCCGGGCTGGTGGGCAGTAGGCCCCTGAGCCCCGAGGCTCCAGAAGTGCTTCGGGCCGTGGCCGACACCCGCGAGCGCATTGAGGCGCTCATGGCGGTGGGCGGGACCCACCGCCCCGTGTGGTTCCACCGCCGTCTGGGTGAGGTCCTCTACGCCGGCTGCGGGGTCAGCCGCTCCGAGGCGGGGCTGTTGCGCGCTCTGGAGGAGGTGCGCGCCCTGCGCGAGGAGTTCTGGGCCGATGTCACCGTGGTCGGTGGCCAGGCGCGCCTCAACCAGGAGCTGGAGAAGGCGCTGCGGGTCGCCGACTTCCTGGAGCTGGCGGAGGTCATGATCCTCGACGCCCTGGACCGGCGCGAGTCCGCCGGCGCCCACTTCCGCGAGGAGTACGCGACGCAGGGCGGCGAGGCCCAGCGCAATGACGAGACCTGGTGCTCGGTATCGGCCTGGCAGACCGGGGACGACGGCGGGCACACGCGCCGCACGGAGCCACTGAGCTTCTCGCTGGTGCCCATGCAGGTGAGGGACTACCGATGAGGATCGAGCTGGAGATCTGGCGGCAGGACGGGCCGCGGGCGCGGGGCTTCTTCGAGAGCCACGTGGTGGAGGACGCCGAGCCGCAGATGAGTCTGCTCGAGCTGCTCGACCGCCTCAACGACCAGATCATCGAGGCCGGCGGCGAGCCGGTGGTCTTCGAGTCGGACTGCCGGGAGGGGGTGTGCGGGGCCTGCGGCTTCCTCGTCAACGGGGTGCCGCACGGACCGCTGGACACGACCCCGGCCTGCCGTCAGCACCTGCGGGCCTTCCCCGGAGTGAGGCGCTTCCGGCTGGAGCCGTGGAGGTCGGCGGCCTTCCCGGTCATCCGGGACCTGGCGGTGGACCGCACGGCGCTCGACGAGCTCATCCGGGCGGGCGGAACCGTGGACGTGGCCGCGGGGACCGCGCCGGATGCCGACGACCTCGCCCAGGGGCACCTGCAGGCGGAGCGGGCCCTGGACTTCGCCGCCTGCATCGGCTGCGGGGCCTGTGTGGCGGCCTGCCCGAACGGGGCGGCGGCGCTCTTCGCGGGGGCGAAGCTGGCGCACCTGTCGCTCATGCCGCAGGGGCGTATCGAACGGGGGCGCCGGGCTCGGGCGATGACGCGGGAGCTCGATGCGCTCTTCGGGCCGTGCTCGGAGTACGGCGAGTGCGTGCCAGCGTGCCCGGCCGGCATCCCGATCGAGGCGATCGCGCTGCTCAACCGGGAGGTGCTGCGCGCCGGTCTGCGCGGGGCGACCCGCGACGACTAGGGCCCGTTGCACAGTAGGGACGCATCCGCGAGTTCGTACCTTAGGGCGCGCGTTCGTACCCTTTACCCCTCGAACGCGCGAGCTAAGGTACGACCGCGACGTCGACGACCGGCGAGAAGCGGAGCTCAGGACTCGGGCTTGTGGGCCACGAGGGCGATGCCGACCATGTCCTTCTCGTAGCGCTTGAAGGTGGCGGCCATCTCCTGGACACGCTGGCGCAGCGCCTTGTCGGCGGCAACGTTGCGGGCGATCCGCAGGAAGCCGCCCAGTCCCTCGTCGCGGATATTGCGGCCGACCTTGAGCAGGGCCATGGGGGCGGTGTCGACCCAGTCGACGACGAGCCCGGCGTCCTCCATGAGCTCCTTCCAGGCGGCCGCGGTCATGGGGCGGGCGTTGACGTGGATGGAGCGGGCCAGGTCGCGGCGCAGCTGGGTGTAGTACTCCTCGTCGATGTCGTCGGGGGTGACGCCGAGCTCGTGGATGGCGTAGCGCCCGCCGGGGCGCAGGACGCGGGCGGCCTCGGCGACGATGGCGGCCTTGCCCTTGTCCCCCTGCATGGTGAGCATGGCCTCGCCGACGACGACGTCGGCGCTGGCATCATCCAGGCCGGTGTCGGCGGCCTCGCCCTGGCGGACGGTGCCGAGGTTCCCGACGACGGCGGCCACGCGCCGGGCGGCGTCGGGGTCGCGGTCGATGGCCGTGTAGGAGGCGGGGTGATCCTTGATGATCTCAGCGGCGGTGCGCCCCAGGCCCGGGGCGAGCTCGACGACGTCGGCACCGGCGAGGCCTGCGTGGCTGAGCATGGCGGCGGACAGGGCGGCGCCGCCGGGGCGCAGGACGCGCTTGCCCGCGCGGGCGAGGACCCAGTGGCCGGGTGCGGTGGCAATCGGACGGTCGGCGTACGGGAGAGGGACGGCGGAGGCTGGCTTCTCACTCATGAGGTCAACCTAACCATACCGGAACTGACGTCGGTAGGACCGCGAGCCCCCACCTCCACATGGAGCCACAGGCAAATCGAGGGCACGCGGACGCCGAAGTTCCAAAATCATCTTGTGGACGCCGGACACCGGACCTACCGCTTCAATAATACCTTCCAACCTGATAACGGGGCACGGAAGCAAGCGACGAGCTCACCCGCAGTATTGCGGCATCGAATCGCTTCCTCTCAATGAATTCCACTCAAGCACCCCAGCAGGTTACAGCGTCAAAACCCGCTGAAGGATCGATCACCTCATCCATAACGACGATCTCCTTAAGTTCTGATACTCGATACATCCGTATTCCATGCTCGTCATCAGCGATGAGATATCAGATATACGCATAGGCCGGGATACTCGCCGACGAGAGGACCTCGAGGTCTCGTCCGGCAGTAGCGGCGCCCACAAGGCACCTCGCCGAAGGGGCATGCCATGATCATTCTGCAAGGGTCCATCATAATGGCTCTTACGGCCGACGACGTCCACCACCTACTGGTGCACCGAAAATACTCGCGCCACACTAGCCAAGTGTCGTCGCGCACGGAGCACGCAGGCGCATGCCCGTCACTGAACGCGGGGGCGGATTCATGACGACATCTATCGCCGATTATTTCGAACATATCATCGGTATGATGCACAGCCCCTGACTGGCGAGCGCACCGCTAAGACTGACGCCGCACCATGTCAGCGTCCCGGCGCAGTGGCCATCATCCGCGGTCCGGTGGCCGGATGGATCAGCTCACCATCCTCGCTCCAGCGCGACGGCACCAAAGCGAGGTCGCCCGGTTCGACGCCGACGTTGTGCTCATGGATTCCGGCAGCAGCACCGCCCGGCCAACGCCTCCCGCCCCCCATCCCGTCGGAGAGCCGCAGCTCCGAGACGGACCGGCAGGCGATCATCGATGGCTTCCACGCCCACCAGTTCGCCGAGGTTGAGGCAACGGTCAACGGCACCCGCGGCACGTGAAGGATGACGATCGACAGCACCTACCGCTTGAACGGACGCCGACTGAACACCACCCCCACAGCCACAGCCACGAGAGCGCGAGCCTCAGACCTTGGTGATGTGGTCCAGGCTCGTCTCACCCACGCGAGTGCCGGGGTACTCGGCGGCGCGCTTGCGGCGATGCATGGCCACGTAATGCCGCTCGATCTCACCGGTGTAGACCTGACGCGGACGTCCGATGCGCTTGGCCGGGTCGGAGATCATCTCCCGGTACTGGGCGATCCAGCCGGGCAGTCGCCCCAGCGCGAACAGGGGGGTGAACATCTTCGTCGGGAACCCCATGGCCTGATAGATCAGACCCGTGTAGAAATCGACGTTCGGGTAGAGCCTGCGGGCCACGAAGTAGTCGTCGCTCAACGCCGCCTCCTCCAGCTCCATGGCGATCTCGAGCTTGCGGTCGCCGTCGTCGGAGCCGAGCCTGGTCA
>CAJZFF010000221.1 GCA_915069725.1 uncultured Actinomyces sp. | reverse complement strand
CAACCACGGCTACGAGATCCCCGACGCCGCCCGCGAGCGCATGGAGGCCTACCTGGCCGAGCCGGCCGGCGTCGAGCACGTGGAGCGGGTGGCGCGCACCAAGCTGGCGGCCGCGGGCGCGGACCCGGACTCCTGGGACTCGATGGACGAGCGGACCCGCCGCACCTTCCTGGCGGCCTTCTTCGCCGGGGGCCATGACGTCATCATCGGTCGACGCCACTTCACCGACGACGCTCACGACACCACGGGCCTGGCCGGCTCGGGGACGCTGAGCGTGGCCGAGCACCGCGCCTACACGCGCCTGGCGATCCACGCGATGCACAGCCTGTACGAGGCCAACCGGTGGGTGCGCTACGTGGCCGTCTTCCAGAACTGGCTGCGGCCGGCCGGGGCGAGCTTCGACCACCTGCACAAGCAACTGGTGGGCATCGACGAGCGCGGGGTGACCAGCCAGCTGGAGCTGCAGAAGGTGCGGGCCAACCCCAACCTGTACAACGAGATGGCGGTGGACTACGCCGCCTACCAGGGCCTGCTGGTGGCGAGCAACGAGCACGCGGTGGCCTTCGCCGGGTTCGGGCACCGCTACCCGACGCTGGAGGTGTACTCGACGTCGACCATGCCCGAGCCGTGGCTCATGAGCCGCGAGGAGGTCGACGCCGTCTCCGACCTGGTCCACGCCCTGCACGCGGCCACGGGTGCGGACGTGCCCAGCAACGAGGAGTGGCATCACAAGCCGCTCGACGTGGATCAACCCATGCCCTGGCACATCACGCTCAAGTGGCGGGTCTCCACCCTGGCGGGCTTCGAGGGCGGCACGAAGATCTACCTCAACACCATCGACCCGTGGACGCTGCGCGACCGCGTGGTGGCGCGCCTGGAGGATCTGCGGGCCGACCGGCTCATCGCGACGATGGCCGTGGGCGAGGAGTGCCCGACGACGCCAAACCGGCTCCTGTACAACCCAGTTCTCACCGCCCGGCCGTAGCAGCCGGCGGGCTCTGGCTGACGACGTAACTGAAGCGAGGCCGAACGTACGGGGTCTGCCGCACGAGGTTTCATCCCCACCGACCAGATTTGTGACGTGCAACACTTGTCTCACACACACCTTGCCCCTCACGGCCGTCGTACGTACATTAGCCACACACGAAGGAGCACCCCATGTCACCCACGAAAACCCAGAGAATAGACCTCCGTGCCACACGACGCCAGGAGACTCTGATTCAGCAAGCCGCCTCCCAGACAGA
Organism: uncultured Actinomyces sp.; assembly: GCA_915069725.1. Classification (GTDB taxonomy): domain Bacteria; phylum Actinomycetota; class Actinomycetes; order Actinomycetales; family Actinomycetaceae; genus Actinomyces. Next base: position 3,181 of record CAJZFF010000221.1, on the reverse strand, counting down.
CCGCTCCGTCAGCGAGTTCATCCTGTCCTCAGCAACACTTGAGGCTGAGCGCATTCTCGCCGATCGTCGCTGGTTCTCCGTGACATCAGAGCAGTTCGATGCCATTGAGGCCGCGCTGGACGCTCCACTGGAGGAAACGCCCCGCTTCGCCCATCTATGGAACCGCCCCTCACCCTTCGGGACCCACATCGACCTCAACAACGAATCGTGAGTAGCGGACGCCTCGAGGCCCCTCGACGCCTCACCCGACAGGATGTCACGACAGGATTTCACAGCGGAGCAGTAGAACTGGACGACTGGTTCCAGCGATATGCATGGCAGAACCAGAAGGCCAACAACGCCGTCACATATGTCACTACCCAGGATGATGTCATTCTCGGTTACTACGCCATCACGACGGCTGCCTACTCCCGCGATGACGCACCGGAGGGACTCAACCACCGCAGCCGACCTGAGGAGATCCCGTGTATCCTCCTGGCCCGGCTCGCAGTGGACGAGCGGGCCCAGAGGCACGGAATCGGCGCAGCACTGCTCAAGGACGCGATCAAGCGTTGCTACACGCTCAGCCGAGAAGTTGGCGCCGCTGCCCTTGTCGTGCACTGTCGAGATGAGAAGGCACGCTCCTTCTATCTCACCAACGGCGACTTTCTTCCATCACCCGCTAACAAATTGCACCTGCTGCTCTCCATGAAGCAAGTGACCCGAACACTCAACGACTCATAATTTTCTCTTTCGCCACCCTTGCTTTAGCAAGCCATTCTAAATGGCCAAACTCTCGGAACACCAAACTACCTGTGACATATTCACACGGATCCCAAAACCACCCCTGAAGATTTCTTTGTTCGATTTCCTCAAATAAAAGTTCGAAGTCATTCAAGCGCCGCTCCAGCAGATAGATCGTTGCCAAATCAACTAAAATGGCCGTTTCGTCAGCTTGATGGAGGCCTTCACTGTCATTACGCGCCTCCGACTTGATTTGCTCAAGAATAAGCTTAGCACCTAACGGCGTCGTCGCCATGAGAGAACAGGCCAAAATTAACGAGCAGCGAGCATCTCCGGGGGCCCTACGCACAGCTCTGCGGGCGAGATCAAGAGCTCCACTATAATCGGAAACTTGCAGAAGTTTAACAACTTGCTCCCGTTGTTGCTGATCCGTCATTCCCTCAATGACATCCCCCGCAACACCCCGAATAAGCAAGCGATTTGATAGCTCACTCACAATATCCACCATAGATATGTGGCGCTCGTTCAAAATAGAAGCCGGAATTCCCAGGCGTTCAACCACCCGATGTGAGCTATCTAGATAAGCCAGTTCCCACGTAAGAGAACTTGCTGACCACTGATTCAAATAGGTCATTGTTAAGCGCTCAAAAACCCATATGGTTGCATCTTCTCCTGCTGGAAGCACTAGATCTGATTGCTCAACATCAGTTTTGGCGTACCCACTTACTCTATAATCAACCAAATGAGAAACTGCCGCCGTTTCACACCATCTATTCGCCAGTTTCTTGAGTGACCCCTCGTTAGCGATAAGCATTAACTGACTCAACCCAGCAGGCCGAACCCGCTCTTCTTCACTAAGATCCTCAGCTAAAATCTTTACCCATTTAGAAAATGGTCCATCGCCAGAATAAGACAACTCTCCTACATAATATCGAATCACCAATTCCATCATGGCATGTCGAATCAGTCTTTCACGTAACCATGTTCTTAGCACCATATCTGCACCAAGGCCACGCTCACCCAACCGCGCCAAGGCAGAGGTGAGACGTATTGTCCGCCGACGTGACAGTTTCGACTCCCGTCCGTCGATAGCCTCACTCACAAGTCGAAGCAGCGCCGTAGTTGGCCACGATTGATCAGGGCAATCATGACCACAATTAAGCAGAAGTCGCCCTGCATCGAAATCCTGACCTGAGCCGGCAACGAATTCACGAAAATCATTGCACGCTTCCGTTCCCCCACAGAACGAATGATCTGTTCTTTCACATTGAGCAGCAATACGTATGATCGACTCTGAGACTTCACGCAGTTCCATGGGCTCACACTCCATGCGCAGGGCGGACAGGGATCTTTCAGATTCTACCCATCTTGCGAACCAACAAACTGATACCCGGTGGCGCTAACCTCTAGTCACGATCGATCTTACGTCTGCAGAGGTTGGAGCCCGGCTACTGTATGTTGACGCTCCTGGCTCATACTGTAGAACCTTGTGGTGGCGCGCCTGGAGGACCTGCGGGCCGACCGGCTCATCGCGCCGATGGCCGTGGGCGAGGAGTGCCCGATGACGCCCAACCGGCTCCTGTACAACCCGGTCCTCACCGCCCGGCCGTAGGGAGCACCACCCGAGCACGGGAAGCAGGGGGCGCGGGGACTCCCAGCCATCATGAAACCTTCTTAAACAAAGAACGTCGCCCCAATAAATAATAACAGGATCTCACATATTCTCGGACACTGATTAGCATTAAATGAAAATGCGGGCCTTGAGGCTCCTGCCCCATTGCGAGGATCGCAAACTGGGGAGCTTTCCCCGTTGCGAAGATGTTGTCACTGCAATAACATCGTGATCGATATTGCTTCCATCGCAGGCTGAAGCCGACTTGCAGCGAGGTCTTGTATCGCAGTTTCACCGGCGGCACACATCGAGGACTGCCCCCAGCCACGGCAGCTGCTTGTGCTTACCCAGGCCATGGGCCACTCACCTCACCGTGTGAATAAGCCTCATCTCCTCACACCATAAGAAACGGAGAACTCTTGCGCCTTCTTCCCCGTACTATCTCCAGTGTAGGAGTGGCTCTCGCCACTCTTCCCCTTGCTCTCGGTGCGCTCGCCACCCCGGGACTCACCCCTCAGGCCATCGCGGCTCAGGGGCAGACTGCTCTCGCCTCCCCCCAGCCCCTGCCTACCGCCCAGATCAACGGCGTCGTCTGGGATCAAACGATTGTCGGCAATGTTGTCTACGTCGTCGGCGAGTTCAATCAGGCCCGTCCGGCAGGATCACCCGATAAGCAGAACGAGTCACCACGGTCCAACGCGATGGCCTACGACATCACCACGGGCGAGATGCTGGACTGGGCACCGCAGCTCAACGCCGCAGCCAATGCGATCGAGGCGTCTCCTGACGGCTCCACCCTGTATATCGGGGGGAAGTTCACCTCGGTCAATGGCCAGCCCGCCTCCC
>CAJZFF010000220.1 GCA_915069725.1 uncultured Actinomyces sp. | reverse complement strand
CCCTGGGACAAGTTCGTCTCGGTGGCCACCGGCCGCGTCTTCGGCGCCTGGGTGGACCTGCGCGAGGGACCCTCCTTCGGAGCCGTCTACACCTGCGAGATCGACCCGTCGGTGGCGGTGTTCGTGCCCCGGGGCGTGGGCAACTCCTATCAGACGCTGGAGCCCAACACCGCCTACACCTACCTGGTCAACGACCACTGGTCGGCCGACGCCCGGTACACCTTCCTCAACCTGGCCGATGAGACGGTGAACGTGCCCTGGCCGATCGCGCTGAGTGAGGCGATCCTCTCCGACAAGGACAAGGCGCACCCCCGCCTGGCCGAGGTCACCCCCTTCCCGGCTCCTGGGGCAGAGGCCTAGGACGTGCGCGCGCACCGGTACGGTGAGGCGCCATGAGACGACTTGAGCCGGCGCGCCAGCGGTACGCCTGGGGGTCCACCTCCGCCATCCCCGCCCTCCTGGGCAGGGCCGACGACGGCGACCCCTGGGCCGAGGCCTGGTACGGATCCCACCCGGCCGGGCCCGCCCGGGTCGCCGAGGGCGGCGTGCTGTCCGAGCTCATCGACGCCGAGCCGGAGCACCTCCTGGGTGAGGACATCATCTGGCGCTTCGGGCGCAGGCTGCCCTTCCTCCTCAAGCTCATCGCACCCGAGCAGCCCCTGTCTCTCCAGGTCCACCCCAGCCAGGCCCAGGCCGCCGAGGGCTACGCCCTGGAGGACGAGGCCGGCATCGCCCTGGACCACCCCTGCCGCAACTACAAGGACACGAACCACAAGCCGGAGATGGTCCTGGCCCTCACCCGCTTCCAGGCCGTCGCCGGTTTCCGGGCTCCGCGCCGCGCCGTCGAGGTCCTGGCCGGCCTGGACAGCCCCCTGGCCCGCCGGATGCGCCGCACCCTGCGCCTCAACCCCACGCGTTACGGCATCCGGCAGGTCTTCTCCGACGTCGTCTCGGCCGCCACGCGTCCCAGCCCTCAGGAGATCGACGCCCTCGTCACTGAGATCGCCGCCAGGTTCGAGGCCGGTACGTCCCCGTCCCTGCGAGTGGACTCCAACGTCGTGAAGATGGCCGGCACCTTCCCCGGGGACCCAGGCATCGCCGCTGCGCTCCTGCTCAACCCCGTCACCCTGCAGCCCGGTGAGGCGCTGTTCGTGCCGGCGGGAAGCGTGCACGCCTACATCTCCGGATTGGGGGTGGAGGTCATGGCCTCCTCGGACAACGTGCTGCGCGCCGGACTGAGCGCCAAGCACATCGATGTCCCCGAGATGCTGGCCTGCGTCGACTACGTGGCGGCCCCGCCGGTGCGCCCCGCTCCCGAGTACCTCTCTCGTGCCACCCGCGCCTACTACGCGCCGGTGGATGACTTCGAGCTCATGGTCACCACCGTGGTGGCCGCCGACGGGCGCCTGCCGGTCCCCGGACGGGGGCCGCGCATTCTCCTGGCCGTCGAGGGCGCCATGACCCTGGTGACCCAGGCCGACACCCAGACGCTCGCCCAGGGCGAGGCCGTGTTCGTCGGTGCCGACGAGCGCAGCCTGTCCGTCGAGGGGGAGGGCACCCTCGTCCAGGCCGACGTCCCCTGACACCACCGGCAGGGTCGGCGGGACTGAGCCCTGCCGACTCAGGCGGTGATGCCCTCCTGCCGGATGGCGGCCGCGGCGACGTCGTCGTCCGCCTCGGGGGTGAGAACCACCGCGGTGCGCCCGGCGCGCCAGGCGACCAGTACCTCCTGGAGCATCTGGGCCGTGTCGGGGCTGCGCACCAGGACCGCACGTGAGGCGGAGCGGTTGTCGGCCCCCACCGATGTGCCGGCCGCCTCGACCCGGGCTGCCAGCTGGGCGCGCGTCAGGGCGGTGGGTCGCTCGCCTGAGGGGACGGTGGCCGCCGGGGTACCTGGAGCCGCAGGCGCCGCCCCCTCGGAGGCGAGGTCCCTGAGGCACACCGAATCAGCCGTGGTGCTCACCGGTGTGAAGCGGTCGGGATAGTGCATGAGGTCGGCGGCGCCGTCGAGTACGAGGGCGGGCAGCTCGCCCGGCCAGCGCAGCGCCAGCGAGGCGGGCGGGACCAGCGCCTGCGCCTCGGCCTCATCGCAGAGGCTGTCCGGGGCGAAGGCCACACTCAGCTCGGGGAGGAGGCCGGCGGCGCGGATCTCCGCGCTGCTTCCCACAAGCACGCTGCGCCCCGCCAGCCACGTACCGCAGGCCCATGCGACGCTCCGCCAGTGAGGGGGGAGCCCCAGGTGGACCCCGTCACCGGGCGCCGACTCCGATGTGACGAATCCCGCGATCTTCGCCAGCCACATGGACAGGACGTGTCCGGTCAGCTCGACTCGTTCGTCGATTCCATAACAGACGAGCCATGGCCTGTCGGCGTCCTGAGGGCCGGGGAGCAGTGGGAGCAAGGGATCTGGCATGACCCCGATTGAAGCAGATCCTGTGGCTTTCAGGAACTTCCCTGGCGGTGTCCAGCCGGTAGGGGCAATATGGGAACGTGTGTCAGGCGTCCTGAAATCCTCTGCAGCGCCGTGGGTATTTCCGCTGTCAGCCAGGCAGTGGGAGCCTCTCAGGGGTTTTGTAGGAAGTCGACATATGGTTCCATCCAGATGGGGATATTCCTTGATATATCAAGGAATGATGTCGACGGTCACGAGAGGGTGAACTTTCCCTCGCTGGCTTGACTGGCCTTGTCTCACACGCATGTAATTCTTACTGGCAAGAAGCTCGGATCGAAGGGAGGCCGGCATGTGGAACATCCTCGGCGACGGCCCACTGAAGCACCCAGAGGAGCCTGACGCGGAGGTGCTGTCACTCCTCTTCGGTGGCGGTGACGACGTCGATGAAGGTCCTCTGGCGTGGCAGGAGCGCGCTCTGTGCGCTCAGACGGACCCAGAGGCCTTCTTCCCTGAGAAGGGTGGTTCCACACGCGAGGCCAAGCGAGTCTGTGCGACTTGCGAGGTTCGTGAGGAGTGCCTCGAGTACGCCCTCGCCAACGACGAGCGCTTCGGTATCTGGGGCGGCATGTCGGAGCGCGAGCGGCGCAAGCTCAAGCGTCGCGCAGTATGACCCCCGCCGGCTCCACACAGGGAGCCAGTCGGGTAGGAGCCCTGGCCGTCGTCGTGTCGGCCGGGGCGAGCCCGTTTCTGGCGCAGACACTGTCCGCGATCACCTCACAGACCTGCGCGCCGGACGTCGTCCTCGTCGTCGACGTCGCCTCGCGAGCCAACGGGCTGGGGGATGGAACCCCGATCGAGGAGCTCGTGGAGAGGTCGGGGCTGGATGCCACCACCGCCGTGCGCGTCGTCAGAGCCAAGGAGGCCAAGAACTTCGGGGACGCCGTCTCCCGAGGACTGACCGCCTATGCCGGACTCGTCGCCGCCGGCAACCGCAAGCGCCGCAGCTCGGAGGTCGTCGACGGCGCAGAGGGCTCAGATGCTGACACCACCTCGAGCGGGCCGCGCACCTCGGTGCGGGACCTGCTGCTGTCGGGCTCGGGTCCCATTACCGGCCCCACCGGTGCACTCTCGCCGATCACCGCCTACGAGCAGCGGCTCGTTGCCCCCACCGAGGCCGCCCCGGAGATGCCGGAGCACCAGGTGTGGTTCTGGCTGCTCCATGATGACTCCGCTCCTGCTCAGGACTGCCTCGAGCGGCTCCTGACCGCCGCGACCAATGCGCGCTCCGTGGGAGTCGTCGGGCCCAAGCAGGTGGGCTGGGACAACCCCGAGCTGCTCCTGGAGGTCGGGCTGCGCGCCACTGCCTCGGCCCGTCGCGCCAACGACATCGTCCCCGGCGAGGTCGACCAGGGGCAGCACGACGACCGCAGCGATGTTCTGGCCGTGGGAACGGCTGGTGCCCTCGTCGACCGGGCGGTGTGGGAGGAGATCGGCGGCATCGCCCCGTGGCTCGGCCCCTTCGGCGACGGCCTGGAGCTCTCGCGCGCCGCGCGCCTGGCCGGATACCGCGTCATCGTCGAACCCACCGCCGTCATCCGCCACCGACGGGCCTCCTACCAGGGGCTTCGCCGCCCCGCATCCGTCTCCCACTCCTCCGACGCGCCGCCCCGCACCGATGCCGAGGCCATCGAGGTCGCCCTTCCCGAGCCCGACCCGGAGAGATCCTTCCGGGCTCGGCGCAGCGCCCAGCTCACCAACTGGGCGGCCTTCTCCACCCGTCCCATCGGTCTGCTGCTGACCTGGTTCGTCGTTCTCGGACTGATGCGGGCCGTGTGGCGCCTCGCCTCCAAGGCGCCGGCGCTGGCCGGTGATGAGCTCGGTGCGGCTCTGGCCGTGGCCGGACGCGGTCGACGGGTCAGGGAGGCCAGACGGCGGCTCGCCCGACACACCAGCGTGCCCGCATCCGCGTTGGGGCGTCTCTACGCCACGCCGGCCGAGATCCGCGGGGTGCGCCGCGACCGCACCCGCCAGGAGC
>CAJZFF010000219.1 GCA_915069725.1 uncultured Actinomyces sp. | reverse complement strand
GGCCCCGGCCACTACCTTCACCGATCCGGCGGCCTTCCGGCGCATCCGGATCAGCGCCGCCGACCTGACCGCCCCGCGCACGGACATCGGCCTGCGCCGCCGCGTGGACCGCTTCCCCTTCGTGCCCGACGACCCGGCCCGACTCGCCCAGGACTGCTACGAGGCCTACAACATCCAGGTGGCCGCCCTCGTCCAGCGCCTGGGGGCCATCGGCAACCCCAAGATCGTCATCGGCGTCAGCGGCGGCCTGGACTCCACCCACGCCCTCATCGTCGCCGCCCGCGCCATGGACCGCCTGGGCCGGCCCCGCTCCGACATCCACGCCATCACCATGCCCGGCTTCGCCACGAGCGCCGGCACGCGCCGCAACGCCGAGGACCTCGCCGTCGGCCTGGGCTGCACCTTCGAGGAGCTCGACATCCGGGCCACCGCCACCCAGATGCTCACCGAGATGGGCCACCCCTACGGCGAGTACGCCCGCACCGGTGTCCTGCCCGAGGGAGCGAGCGAGCGGGACCTCTACGACGTCACCTTCGAGAACGTCCAGGCGGGCCTGCGCACCGACTTCCTCTTCCGCATCGCCAACCACCGCGGCGGCATCGTCCTGGGCACCGGGGACCTCTCCGAGCTCGCCCTGGGATGGTGCACCTTCGGGGTGGGCGACCAGATGGCCCACTACGGCGTCAACGCCGGCATCCCCAAGACCCTCATCCAGCACCTCATCCGCTGGGTGGTCGCCGAGGAGCTGTTCGACGACGCCGTCGGCCGCACACTGCTGTCCATCCTGGACACCGAGATCAGCCCCGAGCTGGTCCCGGCCGGGGCCGGTGGGGCCATCCAGTCCACCCAGGCCAAGATCGGCCCCTACGCCCTGCAGGACTTCACCCTGTGGCACGTGCTGCGCCGCGGCTCGCGCCCCAGCCGCATCGCCTTCCTGGCGCACAAGGCGTGGGCGGATGCGAAGGCCGGGGACTGGCCAGAGGGGCTGCCGCCGTCTGAGAGGGTCGCCTACGACCTCCCGGAGATCCGTCGCTGGCTCGAGCTGTTCCACCGGCGCTTCTTCACCAACCAGTTCAAGCGCTCCACCCTGCCCAACGGGCCCAAGGTGGTGGCCGGCGGCTCGCTGTCGCCTCGCGGGGACTGGCGCATGCCCTCCGACGCCGCCGCGACCGCCTGGCTGGCCGAGCTTGAGCGCAACGTGCCGCGGGTGTGAGGCTCCCGTGAAGAACCGGGACTATTGTCCTATGATGTGAGGCACAACACAATGTGACTCCTGAGGCTCGCCTTGTTCGAGATTGATTTAAGCAAAGCGCATATTTACGGCGAAAAGTTACGGTGATGTTCTGGTAACGCGCGTTATCAGCATTGGTTTTGTGTGCTTCTGTGTGAAAGTGGTGGGCATCTGAGTGGTGGCGATCACGCTGATTCTTTTTATCGTCGCCATGTCACACACGTTGCTGTTGCCCAGGCCATACACACCCTCGGCGGCAGCCCGGATGGGAAAGGTCCCCGCCCATGGTCTGCCTGGTCGTAGCCGCGCACGGACACTTGGCTGAAGGTCTTGTCGCCTCCTCAGCGATGATCGTCGGTCCCAGTGACGACGTCGTCGCCGTCACCTTCGAGCCCTCCGAGGGCCCCGATGACCTGCTGGCGAAGTACGCCGCCGCGGTCGAGGCCTCCTCCAGCCAGGAGCACCTCATCCTCGTCGACCTCTTCGGCGGTAGCCCCTACAACGCTGCGGCCCGTTTCGCAGCGGGGCGCGACGATGCCGACGTCGTCACCGGCGTCAACCTGCCCATGGTCATCGAGGTCCTGTCCCGACGTCTCACCGGCGCCGGTCTCGCCGAGCTCGTGGAGGCCGCCCGCACCTCCGCCGTCGACGGCGTCAAGGTCCTCTCCGAAGTCTTCACCCCTGCCCCCACCACCACTTCCGACGATGAAGGAGACGAGCTCTGATGGACGTCAAGCTCCTGCGTATTGATTCCCGCCTGGTTCACGGACAGGTCGCCAACAACTGGGCCGGATCCCTGGGCGCCGAGGCCATCCTCGCCGTCTCCGACGGCGCCGCCAACGACGAGCTGCGCAAGACCCTCATGCTGCAGACCGGCGGCGGCAAGGTGAAGGTCCACGTGCTGGGCGTGGAGAAGGCCGCGCGCGTCTACAAGAACCCCAAGTACGAGACCCTCAAGGCCGTCATCGTCGTCGAGACCCCGGCCGACATCGTGCGCCTGCTCGACCTGGGCGTGGAGGCCAAGGAGGTCAACGTCGGCGGCATGACCTTCAAGCAGGGCACCAGCCAGGTCTCCCAGGCCGTCTACGCCAGCCCTGCCGACGTCGAGGCCTTCAAGGAGATCGACTCGCGCGGCATCAAGCAGTACATCCAGCAGGTGCCCTCCACCGCGAGCTCCGACCTCATGGGGGCCCTCAAGGAGAAGGGCCTGCTCTAAGGGCGCGGCTTTCGTCCCCACACCTCCCTCGCACACCTCCATCCCGTCACCCTTCGGTGGCGGGCTCAGCAGGAGTGTGCTGTCAACCCTCACATGAGAGAGACATACCGTGCATGACATCAATCTGATCCAGATCATTCTGGTCACGCTCGTGGCGTTCGTCGCGGGTATGGCCAGCGTCCTGGACGAGCGGCAGTTCCACCGCCCGCTCGTCGCCTGCACCCTGACCGGTATCGCCCTGGGCAACCCCGCCGTCGGCATCATGGTCGGTGGCTCACTGGAGCTGATCGCCCTGGGCTGGATGAACGTCGGTGCCGCCATGGCCCCCGACTCCGCTCTGGCGTCCACCGTCTCCACCATCATCGCCGTGGCCTCGGTCGGTGACGCCTCCTCCACCAAGGGCGCCATCGCGGCCGCCATCGGTGTGGCCGTCCCGCTGGCCGTCGCCGGCCAGGCCCTGACGATCTTCGTGCGAACGATCGCCATCTTCTTCGCCCACCAGGCCGACCGCTTCGCCGAGCAGGCCAACTACCGGGGTATCGCCATCATGCACTTCACGACCCTGGGCCTGCAGGGACTGCGCGTCGCCATCCCGACCGCTGCGGTTGCCGCACTGGCTTCGGGCGACACGGTCAAGCACGCCCTCGACGCCATTCCGAAGGTCATCACCGAGGGCCTGGGCATCGCCGGAGGCTTCATCGTCGTCGTCGGTTACGCCATGGTCATCAACATGATGAAGGCGCGCAAGCTCATGCCCTTCTTCTTCCTGGGCTTCATCTTCGCCACCTTCGCCACCACCGTGGGCGGCTCGGCCTCGATCGGTGACCACAGCAAGGGCATCGACAAGTGGGTCATCGACCTCGCTCCCAACGGCGCCACCCTCGTGGCGCTGGGCATTCTGGGGGCCTGCCTGGCCGTCATCTACGTCCAGCTCAACCCTGAGTTCCACGACTCCGTGCGCCTGCCCGCCGCCGCCTCCCCCGCGGCCAGCGGCGGCTCCAGCAGCGACCTGGATGACGACCTCGACGACGAGCTCGACTGAGCTGGAAGAAGGAAGACTCTCATGACTACTGAAACCGCTCCGGCCACCTCGGAGAAGATGCTCACCACTCGTGACCTGCGCCGGATGTACTGGCGCTCCACCTTCCTGCTCGGCTCCTTCAACTTCGAGCGCATGCAGGCCATGGGTTTCTGCTACACGCTCATGCCCGCCATCCGGAAGTTCTACCGCGACGACAAGAGTGCCCAGGCCGCCGCTCTCAAGCGGCACCTGGAGTTCTACAACACCCACCCCTGGGTCTCCTCGGTCGTCTTCGGCGTCACCGCCGCCATGGAGGAGCAGAAGGCCAAGGGCGAGGAGATCTCCGAGGAGACCATCACCTCGGTCAAGGTCGGCCTCATGGGGCCGCTGGCCGGCGTCGGCGACCCCATCTTCTGGGGCACCGCCCGCCCGGTGCTGGGGGCTCTCGGGGCCTCCCTGGCGGCCACCGGATCCTGGCTCGGCCCGCTCGTCTACTTCTTCGGCATCAATATCATTCGCATCGTCGTGCGCTGGTACGGTCTGACGATGGGCTACGATCGCGGCACCGCCATGGTCACCGAGGTCGGCGGCAACCAGCTCAAGCGCATCACCCAGATCGCGGCCGTCACCGGTCTGTTCGTTATGGGGGCTCTGGTCTCCAAGTGGACGAATATCAAGTTCCCCGGCATCGTCACGGAGGCCACCGACTCCACGGACGCGAAGACCGTGCAGGACATTCTGGACAGCCTGCTGCCGGGGTTGGCCGCGCTCGGTCTGACCTTCCTGTGCATGTATCTGCTCAACAAGAAGATCAACGCCCTGTGGATCATCCTGGGCATGTTCGTCATCGGCATCCTGGGCGCCTGGACCGGCTGGCTGGGGCTGTAGGCCTCGAATCAGGACGCACAGCGCAGACGCCGTAGGCGTGCGCGCCGCCCGCGGGCCCACTCGCGGCCGATGACGAGGG
>CAJZFF010000218.1 GCA_915069725.1 uncultured Actinomyces sp. | reverse complement strand
ATTCAACACACCGAACCCCTAAACCCCCATACACGCCCCTGAATAACCTTCAAGCATGCTGTCGCTACTCGCCGCTCCAGGAGTGCCAATCCGTTGGCTGGAAGAAGATGTTGATCGAGAGAATGCCAAGAAGTCACTCAGCGCGCTATTCAATTCTTCGTTATGTCAGACCTCAACAGACAATAGAAAGGCCTTAATTCATCGACTTCAAGGTCGCGCCTTCAGAGAAAATCATCTAATCAACGAGACAGAAAAGGAATATATCCTGACTTCGATAATCCAGACCCTGGAAAACGTTGTCGCACACACCTCGCACAACCCACCCAGAGAGCGAGAAGAGGTGTACGACCTCATTGAACAGTTAGGCACCATCGCATCACAGGAATATTCACAGTCCTTATTCACTAAACCCACCATGGCTACAATACTCGAAAGAACGCTACGGACAGCCTTGGAACTTGGAATGTACCAGGCTGCACTCACCCTCGTTAATTCGGTCGCGAAGGCTAGTGACACTTTAGGAGCAGATCATCCCGACATCCTCAGCTCACGAAAAAGCCTGGCTGACGCCTACCTACTAGAAGGCCAGGTCAAGAAGGCAATCGCCTTACTTGAACAGAATCTCAAGCATTCCAAGACAATTCCTGACACCGCTCACCACAATACCCGGAAACCGAGAAATAGCTTCATGAGCACTCTCCGAGCAGGTGACAGGATCAATAAGGCCACCACACCTCACCAGCAGATTCAGAAAGATCACCCCCACGCCCTAGGGCCTGATCACGCCGAGATCTTTGCCTCTCGTAATAATCTCGCCGGTGCCTATCGGGAGGCGGGCAGACTCGAAGACGCCATCACCCTCTACCGACAGAACCTTCAGGATCGCACACGCCTCGTCGGCCCAAACCACCCCGACACTCTCGCCACACGCAACAACCTCGCCAACGCCTACCGGGACGCAGGCAAAATCGAAGAGGCCATTCCCCTGCTCGAGCAGAACCTCGAAGACTGTACCCACATCCTGGGCCCAGATCACCCCCACACTCTGCTTTCACGCAACAACCTCGCCAACGCCTACCAGACAGCTGGCAGGCTTGACGAGGCCATCACCCTGCTCGAGCAGAACCTCAAAGACTGCATCCGTATCCTGGGCCCAGACCACCCCCACACCCTCACCACACGCAACAACCTCGCCGAGGCTTATCGTGCCGCCGGCAGATTCGAGGATGCGGATAAGCTCTTTGAGACGCCGTCGGGCTCGGAGGAGGACGAGCAGGACGGCACGGAGGACGACCCTCCCGATCAGTACAGCTAGCTGACCGTCGCAGGGCGCCGTCTTTGATGTCGGTGGGCTGTGAGACAGTGTCGGCATGCGGATCCTCCACACCTCCGACTGGCACCTGGGGCGCACCTTCCACGGGCGCGTGCTCGATGACGCGCACGCCGCCTTCGCCGACCACCTCGTCGAGCTCGTCACCGCCGAGTCAGTCGACGCCGTCCTCGTCGCCGGGGACGTCTACGACCGTGCCATCCCGCCCAATGACGCCGTCGCCCTCCTCGATGAGACGCTGCGCCGCCTGACCGAACGCAGCCGGGTGGTCCTGACCCCCGGCAACCACGACTCCGCCCGCCGCCTCGGCTTCGCCGCCGACCTCATGCGCGAGGGCCTCATCATCCGGGCCCGCACCGCCGGCCTCGACCGCGGCATCATCCTGCCCGACGCCGACGGCAACGACGCCGCCATCGTTCACGCCCTGCCCTACCTCGACCCCGACGCCGCCTGCGAGATCCTCCCACCCCTCCTCACCGAACGCCTCGGAGAGGAGACCCCCGCGAAGCACACAGCCGGAGAGGACCAGGCCGAGGGGGAGGGCACCACCTCTCAGCCCGGCCCGCCGGAGCGCCCACGCCTGCCCCGCTCCCACGAGGCGGTCGTCTCCGCCGCCCTGCGCCTCGTGGCCGCGGACCTGGACCGCCTGCGCGCCGCCCGCACCCGGCGCCTGCCGAGCCTGCTCATGGCCCACGCCTTCGTCGTCGGCGGTGAGGCCTGCGAGTCCGAGCGGGACATTCGCGTCGGCGGCGTCGACTCCGTGCCCTCCGGCGTCTTCACCACCCTGGGCGGCTCGCCCCTGGCCGAGCGCAGCGGCGGCCTGGACTACGTGGCCCTCGGCCACCTCCACCGGCCCCAGGAGCTCACCCGGCCCACCGGCCCGCGCCTGGTCTACTCCGGCTCGCCACTGCCCTTCTCCTTCGACGAGGCCGAAGGCGCCCGCAACTCCGCCACCAAGTCCTCCGTCCTGCTGGACCTGGACGCCGACGGTGTCACCGGCCTGGAACGCATCCCCACCCCGGTCCTGCACCAGGTGCGCACCCTGACCGGCACCATGCCCGAGCTCCTCTCCCCCGCCTTCGACGACGCCACCGGCGCCTGGGTGCGCGTCATCCTCCAGGGCGAGCGACCACCAGGCGCCCTGGCCACCCTCAAGGAGCGCTTCCCCAGCCTCCTGGCCTTCCAGCACGAGGCCCCCACGCGCACCGCCCGCGAGCGCATCGCCGTCACCGCCGCGGCCGACCCGCTGCGCATCACTGAGGACTTCTTCGACGACGTCTGCGGGCGCGCCCCCGCCCCCTCCGAGCGCGGCGTCCTGCGCAGCGCCTACGAGTCCGCCCTGGCGAGCGCGAGGAGCGAGCGATGAGGATCCACTCCCTGACCATGACCGGCATCGGCCCCTACGCGGGGCAGGAGCACATCGACTTCGACGCGGTGGGCGCCTCCGGCCGCTTCCTGCTCACCGGCCCCACCGGCTCAGGCAAGACCACCATCATCGACGCGATCGTCTTCGCCCTCTACGGGGACGTGGCCGACTCGGCCGACTCCTCCAAGGAGCGCATCCGCTCCACCCTCGTGGGCCCGCGCACCGAGAGCGTCATCGAGCTCGTCTTCTCGACCGGCGCCGGCGTCTACCGGGTGCGCCGCACCCCCACCTACGAGCGAGCCAAGCGGCGCGGGCAAGGCACCACCACCCAGAACGGCACCGTCAAGCTCTGGCACCTGGCCGAGGTCGGCGGGGAGCCGCTCGATGAGCCCGTCACCCGCGTGGGCGACGCCGACGCGGAGATCGCGCGCGCCGTGGGCTTAAGCCGGGAGCAGTTCACGCAGACGGTCGTCCTGCCTCAGGGCAAGTTCGCCCGGTTCCTGCGCGCCGACTCCTCCGAGCGCCAGCACCTCCTCAAGGACGTCTTCGGCACCGGCATCTACGACGCCATCCAGGACGCCCTCATCCAGGCCTCCCGGGACGGGGCCCGGCGGGTCGAGCAGGCCGCCGCCGACCTGCGCGGGCAGGTCGCCTCCCTAGGACGGCACCCCCTCCTCACCGAGGCCCCCTCCCCCACTGAGACCGCAGACACCGGTGAGGAGACCGACGGCGCCGATCAGGCGGCTCTCCCAGGGAACTCGTCGCCGGATAACTCGTCGCTGCATGCCCCGTCCGGGGGGACCCAGGAGGCGCTGCCGTTGCCCATAGAAGACGCCGACCGTGAGGAGCCTCAGGAGGCCAACGCCGGCCCTGCTCCAACACCGGCCCAGGCCTTGGAGACGGCGATGGCGGGCGCCACCCCGGACCTGGTGGCTCTTCGCCGCATCGGCGCTGAGGTTCTGGAGGCCTCCAGCAACCGGGTCGCATCGGCCGATGCTCGCTCTGAGGCCGCAGGGACGGCACTCACCCGGGCACAGTCGGCACGAGAGGAGGCCCAGAGCCTCCATGACCTCCTGGAGCGGCGCCGGGCACTGGTCGAGGAGAATGAGCGGCTGGCTGAGCGCGCCGAGCAGGACACCGCCGACGCCCGGCGTCTCCAGGACGCCGAGCGCGCCTCCCGGGTGCGGCCCTACCTGGTCGCCGAGCAGGCCGCCCATCGCCGCGCCCAGCAGGCCGTCGCCGCTCTGGCCGCCCGTGCCGACCAGAGCGGGCTGGCCCACCTGGCCGAGCAGGCCGGAGTCACCAGTGCCGACAGCGCAGAGGAGGCCACCGGCAGTGAGGCTCGCAGTCATGGTGCCGTGGTGACGCCCGCCGCTCTCGTCGAGCCCCTGGTCAGTGAGGCGCAGCGTCAGCTCGCCGCCCTCGAGGCTGACCCCAGCGAGGCGAGGGCCGGCGATGCCGAAGCGGGCGCCGTCGCCCCGCAGGACTCGGACGCGGCAGAGACCCCTGTGGCGGCCGATGAATCGGAGTCGGACCGCGCCGAGGCCCTGAGCCCCCGCGGCCTTGACGACCTGGCGCACCAGTACCGTCGCGAGCACGGGCAGCTCGAGACCCTCGTGGACCTGGAGTCCGGACTCCCGGCCCGCGAGAGCGCCTTACAGCAGCGGGAGGCGGAGCTGCAGCGCGCCGCCGCCCAGCTGGAGCAGCGCGCGGAGAAGCTCGCCGAGCGTCCCGCGCGGCGCACCG
>CAJZFF010000217.1 GCA_915069725.1 uncultured Actinomyces sp. | reverse complement strand
CCGGCGGGGGCGTTGTCCCCGGACTGGCCCTGGCCGCCGAAGCCGCCACCGCCGTTGTAGCCGCCCTGCTGGGGGCCGCCCTGGTTGTATCCGCCCTGACCGCCCTGGTTGCCGCCGAAGCCGCCACCCTGGGGGCCGCCCTGACCGC
Source organism: uncultured Actinomyces sp. (assembly GCA_915069725.1). Classification (GTDB taxonomy): domain Bacteria; phylum Actinomycetota; class Actinomycetes; order Actinomycetales; family Actinomycetaceae; genus Actinomyces. Next base: position 4,302 of record CAJZFF010000217.1, on the reverse strand, counting down.
CACCGAAGCCACCCTGGCCGCCGCCGCGCGGCTGGCGGGTGACCTGGGCCTTGGCGTAGCGCAGGGAGGGACCGATCTCATCGACCTGCATCTCCACGACCGTGCGGTTCTCGCCCTCACGGGTGGTGTAGGAGCGCTGGACCAGCCGGCCCTGGACGATGACGCGCGTGCCCTTGGTCAGCGACTCGGCCACGTTCTCCGCGGCGTCGCGCCAGATCGAGCAGCGCATGAACAGGGTCTCCCCGTCCTTCCACTCGCCGGCCTGGCGGTCGAAGGTACGCGGCGTGGAGGCGACCGTGAAGGAGGCCACCGCTGCCCCGGAGGGCGTGAAGCGCATCTCGGGGTCCGCGGTGAGGTTCCCGACGATGGTGATGATGGTGTCTCCGGCCATGGCGTTGTCTCCGTTCCCGGTAGAGGCTCAGGCCTCGGGACGCAGCAGCTTGGTGCGCAGAACGGTCTCGTTGAGGCCGAGCTGGCGGTCGAGCTCCTGGGCGATCTCGGGCGTGGTGGTCATGTCCACGACGGCGTAGAAGCCCTCGGACTTCTTCTTGATGTCGTAGGCCAGCCGGCGCTTGCCCCAGATGTCGACCTTGTCCACGGTGCCCCCGTTGCTGGGAACGACCTGCAGCAGCTTCTCGAGCGTCGCGTTGGCGGTGCGCTCGTCCGTCTCGGGGTCGAGGATGATCATGATCTCGTAGTGACGCATGCTTGGTACCCACCTCCTCTGGTCTGTGGCGGTCACGGTCCTTCCGTGACAGGAGGGTGATGCGTGCGGCGCACCATCCGGTGGACAGAGGTCCATCCGCCTGACGGCGCAGCCAGTTCGCCACATTACCGGACAACCGGGTGGCCCTGAAAGCCGAGACGGTGGGCCGACGACGTGCCATGCAACACGTCATCGGCCCACCGTCAGGCGCCCGCAGGAGAGCGGAGGTCAGCCGTGGGGTGGCGGGGCGCTAACCGACACCACCCTGACCTCCGCCTTGGTTGTTGCCGCCGCCATTGTTTCCACCGTTGCCGCCATTGTTGCCGCCGCCTTGGTCGCCGGGGTTGCCGCGGTTGCCGCCGCCGCCCTGGTCGCCGCCATTGTTGCCACCGCCGGGGTTGCCGGGGTTGCCACCGCCCTGGTCGCCGCCATTGTTGCCACCACCTTGACCGTCACCTTGACCGCCCTGGTCTTCACCGGGCTTCTTCTGGGAGTCCGATTGCTCGGTCTGCTTCCCGTCAGGCTGCGGGGTGCCCTGCGGCGTCGGCTCAGTGGTCGGCTGCGGGGTGGGGGTCGCAGTCGCCTCGGGCGGAGCGGTGGGGGTCGTAGTCGCCTCCTCCTCCGGCTCGCCGGTGGGCTTGGCGGTCTGCGGAACCGTTCCACCACGGGTGGCCAGCAGCTCGGCCGCCGGCGGGAAGTCCTCAACCTCCAGCCCCTCGTGCGCGACATTCATGTAGTCGATGAAGATGTCCGCCGGGTAGGTCGAGCCGGTGATCTCGTCGTACTCCCCCCAGGGCTCGATCGACTCCTCCGAGCCGTCCGTTCCCGTCTGGTAGAGGGTCACCGCGGTGACCACTTGCGGAGTGAAGCCCACGAACTGGGCGGACTTGTTGTCCGACGACGATCCGGTCTTCGCGGCAACCGGGCGATCCATCTTGGCGGCCACCTTGTCCGCACTGCCGTTCGGTCCGGAGACGACCTGCTGGAGGGCGTAGGTCGTGTCCGCCATGACGTCCTCATCGAACTCGCGATGCCCCTTGGTGTCCGCCGTGTAGCGGTCCGTGCCATCGGGGTTCTTGAGGGAGGCCACGATGTGGGTGTCGTGCCGGATGCCCTGCGAGGCGAAGGTGGAGTAGGCCGTCGCGATGTCGATCGTGTGCGGGGAGGCCGAGCCGAGCACGTTCTGGACAAGAGTCCGCTGCTCCGGGGTCTTCAGACCCTCGGTGTTCTCCGGGTAGCCGGCGCGGTTCGCCACCTTGGCCGTGATCCCCTCCTCAATGTCGTCGGCATTCATGAGCTCCTGATTGAGCTGGAGGTAGGGGGTGTTGAGCGACTGCTCCGTGGCCTGGGTGAGGCTGGCCCACTTCAGGGAGACGTTCTTGAAGTTCTGGAACTGATGGCCCTCGATGGTCATCGGCGAGGTGGCCGGATAGCCGCTGTTCAAGGACCATCCGTTCTCCAGGGCGGCCACCAGCGCGAAGGGCTTGAAGGTGGAGCCGGCCTGGGCGATGGCATCGGTCGAGGTGTTGACCTGACTGGTCAGATAGTCATCACCCCCGTAGAGCGCCAGCAGACCGCCCGTCTTGGGGTCGATGGACACCAGCGCCTTGCGCAGGTTCGGCGAGGCGCCAGGAGGCAGGGATTTGACCGAATTGACAGCGGCCTCCTGGTCCTTCTGGTTGATCGTGGTGACGATCTTGAAACCGCCGGTGTCGATCTGCTCCGGCGAGATCTTGGCCTTGTTCTCAAGCTCAGAGCGCACCATCTGCAGCAGGTAGCCGTTGGTGCCGGAGTAGACCTGCTTGGTCTGGGACTCCTCGATGTGCGGCATACCCGTCTGCTTGGCCTCGTTGTACTGGGCCTGGGTGATGTAGCCGTCGTCGAGCATGAACTGCAGGACTCGTCCCCACCGCTCCTCGGCCTTCTTCGGGTTCTCGGCCGGGTCCCAGGCGCTGGGGGACGGCAGGATCCCCGCCAGGAGCGCAGCCTCCGAGGGGCTCATGTCCTTGGCGGGATGGCCGAAGAAGGCCTGCGAGGCAGCTTCGATGCCATAGGCGCCGCGGCCGTAATAGACCGTGTTGAGGTAGTCGCCCAGAATCTCCTTCTTGGGCTTCTCCCGGTCGATCTTGATGGCCATGATGGCCTGCTTGAACTTGCCGGAGTAGGAGCTGGTGGTGTCGACGTAGTAGTTCTTCACGTACTGCTGCGTCAGGGTCGAGGCGCCCTGGGTGTCGCCTCCGCGCAGGTTGTTGATGAGGGCGCGCGCGATGCCCTTGGGGTCGACGCCCTTGTTGGAGTAGAAGGAGCGATCCTCGGAGGCCACCACCGCGTTGCCGACATAGTCCGGCAGGGTAGAGGCATCCACGGACTGCCGGTTGATCTCGGCGAACTTCCCCATCTCCGTGGTTCCGTCGGCGTAGTAGACCGTGCTGCTCTGAGCCAGCGCGAACTCACTGGGCTTGGGCACCTTGATGGTGTTATAGGCCCACATGAAGGCGCCGACGGTGCTGAGCACCCCCAGCAGGAAGACGCCCAGGACGAACCGCCAGCTGGGGATCCAGCGGTGGATCTTCCCCTTGCCGGCGCGGGGGTAGTTGAAGAAACGGCGCTTGCGCCCCGAGGCGGCGTCCTTGGAGCGCTCGGCCGTCGACCGCTTGCGCCCCTTGCCGGGCTTCTTACCAGCCCCTGAGACCCTGCTCAGGGACTGCCGACCGGCGTTGGCCACCTGGGTCAGCTTGTTGCCGACGGGGCGGCTGGGTCCGCTCCCACTCGTGCCTTCTGCCACGCGCTCCTCGTTTCGGTTGACTGTCATGGAGGTGACTGGGTGCCGCGACGGCGCGGGGGATAACGCTCCGGTTGCGACATAGGGTCTCATCATGACCGATGTTGGCTGCTGGCGCCGACTCGGAGACCGGTCACCGCCCAGCAGGACCGCCGACGGCGATCGGGAGTGATCGCTGCGGACAGGCCGCATTGGGCGCCGACATGCGTCCAGTATGGGGGAACACGGGGGCGTGATGGTAGCGATGCGGACCTGGGAACCAACCATGACGCCGCCGACTCACGTTATCCCGTTGTCACCTAAATCGGCCTGAACAGTGCACTCATGCGCTTTGAGGGTCGACGACGGCGCACCGGGAACCAGAATGTGAGTTCGCGCCCAGCCGGCAACAAGGCTCGGCCACAGCATCCGACAGTATCCGGCTGTATCCGGAGTAGTACCCTCCCGACCCACATGCGGACCCGACCGCCCAATCCGAGAGATGGTCAGCGGATGTGACGTCAAACACACCGTCGAAGCCGTTCGTCTGGGCAGAACGTAACAGGAGCGTGTCATCGCGCTTGTCTAGGCTCGTGCCATGACAACGACAGACGCGGCCACCACTCCCGCCATCGCCCTGCGTTTGGAGCTGCTGGGACTCCCCGTTCCGGCACCGGTCAAGCAGAGTGAGGCGGACCGTCTCATGTCCCCGATTCTGGCTCGCCAGCGCGAGCTCTCCCGTCGGCTGGCTCACCGCCCCTGTGCCGCCGACCAGCGCATTCAGACCTTCCTCGACTCCTACCTGGAGGGCGCGGCCGTCACCCCGAGGCTGCCC
>CAJZFF010000216.1 GCA_915069725.1 uncultured Actinomyces sp. | reverse complement strand
CCGGCTGAGTCGGCTCAGGTCCCGAGGAGCTCGGGGAGCCTGCCGACTCAGCCGGATGGGTGGGGTGGTGAGGATGGGAGGGATGGGCGCCGTGGGACTCGTCCGTCATGGCCTTAAGGTTATCGGCCGGTCGGGCGAGCGGCAGCACCCCTCAGAGCGAGCGCTCAGCGGTCTCAACCACGTTGGCCAGCAGCAGGGCGCGGGTCATGGGCCCCACTCCGCCGGGGTTGGGTGAGAGCCAGGAGGCCACCTCGTCGACGCCGTCGGCGACGTCACCGGCGATGCGGCCCTTGCCGGTGGCCGGGTCGACGACGCGCGAGACACCCACGTCCAGGACGACGGCGCCGGGGGCAACCATCTCCGGGGTGATGATGCCGGGGCTGCCGGCCGCCGAGATGACGACGTCGGCCCGGCGCACGTGCTCGGCCAGGTCCGTGGTGCCGGTGTGGCAGATGTCCACGGTGGCGTTGACGTCCTTGCGGCCCAGGAGCAGGCCGATGGAGCGGCCCACCGTGACCCCGCGGCCGACGACGCACACGTTGCGGCCGGCCAGGTCGATGCCGTGACGCTCCATGAGCTCGATGCAGCCGCGCGGCGTGCAGGGCAGGGGCGAGTCGATGGGCCCCGAGGCCCGCAGCACCAGGCGCCCCAGGTTGGTGGGGTGCAGGCCGTCGGCGTCCTTGTCCGGGTCGACGCGCTCCAGGATCGCGTTGGTGTCCACGCCTGCCGGCAGCGGGAGCTGGACGATGTAGCCGGTGCAGGCCGGGTCGGCGTTGAGGCGGTCGACGGCGGCGGCCACCTCGGCCTGGGTGGCGGTGGCCGGCAGGTCCTCACGGATGGAGAGGATGCCGACCTCGGCGCAGTCGGCGTGCTTGCCGGCGACGTACTTGACGCTGCCGGGGTCCTCCCCCACCAGGACCGTGCCCAGGCCGGGGGTGACGCCGCGCTCGCGCAGTGCCGCGACGCGTTCCTTGAGCTCCGCCTTGAGAGCGGAGGCCGTGGCCTTGCCGTCCAGGACCCGGGCGGCCCCGTTCCAGGGGGCCCTCACTGGGCCAGCCCCGGGTAGAGGGGGAAGGCGTCGGTCAGGGCGCGCACGCGGGTGCGCAGGGCGGCCAGGGTCTCGTCGTCGGCGGTGCCGGCGGCGCCGTGGATGAGGGTGGCGGCGATGATGTCGGCGACCTCGGTGAACTCGGCGTCGCCGAAGCCGCGGGTGGCCAGGGCGGGGGTGCCGATGCGCAGGCCGGAGGTGACGCGCGGGGGACGCGGGTCGAAGGGGACGGCGTTGCGGTTGACCGTGATGCCGGCGGTGTGCAGGAGGTCCTCGGCCTGCTGACCGTCCAGGGAGGAGTCGCGCAGGTCCACCAGCACCAGGTGCACATCGGTGCCTCCGGTGACCAGGCTGACGCCGGCGGCCTTGACGTCGTCGGCCCCCAGGCGCTCGGCGATGATGGCGGCGCCGCGCACGGTGCGCTCCTGGCGCTCGCGGAACTCCTCGGTGCCGGCGATCTTCATGGCCACGGCCTTGGCGGCGATGACGTGCATGAGGGGGCCGCCCTGCTGGCCGGGGAAGACCGCGGAGTTGAGCTTCTTGCCCCACTGCTCGGCGCGGCTGGACAGGAGCATGCCGGAGCGGGGGCCGCCCAGGGTCTTGTGGACGGTGGTGGACACGACGTCGGCGTGCGGGACGGGGTTGGGGTGCAGGCCGGCGGCGACGAGCCCGGCGAAGTGGGCCATGTCCACCCACAGGGCGGCGCCGACCTCGTCGGCGATGGCGCGGAAGGCGGCGAAGTCGAGGTGGCGGGGGTAGGCGGACCAGCCGGCGATGATGACCGAGGGGCGCTCGCGCAGGGCGGCCTCGCGCACCTGGTCCATCTCGATGCGCATGGTGGTCTCGTCCACGCCGTAGGCGGTGGCGTTGTAGTTCTTGCCGGAGAAGTTGATCTTCATGCCGTGGGTGAGGTGGCCGCCGTGAGCCAGGGACAGGCCCAGGAGGGTGTCACCGGGGGTGGCCAGGGCGTGGAGGACGGCGGCGTTGGCCTGGGCCCCGGAGTGGGGCTGGACGTTGGCCCACTCGGCGTCGAAAACGGCCTTGGCGCGCTCGATGGCCAGGGACTCGGCGACGTCGACGACCTCGCAGCCGCCGTAGTAGCGGCGCCCGGGGTAGCCCTCCGCGTACTTGTTGGTCAGGACCGAGCCCTGGCACTCCAGGACGGCCCGGGGAACGAAGTTCTCCGAGGCGATCATCTCCAGGGTCTCGCGCTGACGGGCGAGCTCACCGGTGAGGACCTCGGCGATGTCCGGGTCGAGCTCGGCCAGCGGCTGGTTCAGGGACGGGGTGACGGCTTGCGCGGTCATGTCTCTCCTCAGGTGTGGGGCGCACGCCACGACGAAACAGGCGGCGTGCGCGCACTGGTGGGCGATCCGTGGCCCAGGCGGGCGACCCCGGAGTCGTGTTCGTGCCGCTCCCCGGTGGTGATCCACCCGGCGCCAGTCGCGACGGACATACCCTATCGCGCCGGGGCGGGGATGCGTCACGCGAGTCTCCCGCCTCGGGACGGGCGGTCAGCTCTCCTGACCGAACCAGTCGCCCAGGCCGTCGTCGGCGCCGATCCAGGCCAGGGCCTGGGCCATCTCCTCGGGGCGCAGGAGGATCCGGGAGAAGGCGCGGCGCACCTGCTCGCGCATCTCCTCGTCCCCGACGCCGGTGACCACGAGATGGCAGCGGGGCTCGCCGGCCACGTCGTCGCCGGCATCGGAGGGGGCGGCCGGGACCTCCGCCCAGGTACCGGCGTCACCGACGCTCACGGCACCTCCGGCGACCTCCCAGGTGCAGACCCGACCGGGGCGACTGGGCAGCCAGAAGCAGCCGCGAGCGCACAGGCCCTGACCGGCGAGCTCCACGACGAGGGAGCGCAGACGCTCGGGGTGGAAGGGCAGGGAGGCGCTGAGGTCGAGGGTCCACACGCCGTGCTCGTCGGGACCGCCCCAGGCGCTGGTGGTGGCGGGGTGGATGCGGCTCAAGGAGGCGGCGACGTCGTGGGTGAGGGCGGTGAGGGTCTCCAGGAGGGGTGCGTCGAGTCCCGGGAGCAGGAGGGCGTCGTGGGGGCGCAGGTGCTCGATGAGGTCTGCCCCGGCCGGGTCCTCCTCGCGGCCTAGGGCTAGGACGAGGTCGGCGTATCCGAGGTTGGTCAGGTGGACGGCGCCCGTGCAGCGGGAGTCACCGGGGAAGGCGCTCAGCAGGCGGTGCTCGAGGAGCTCGTCCAGGGCGGTGGTGGCGTCCAGGACGTGGGCGGCTCCGGCCAGTCTGACGCCGGTGCCGGTGAGCTCCTCGGCCAGGCCGGGCAGGAGGTGGGCGAGTTCGATGGCCGCCGGCAGGAGGATGACGGTGGTGCCGCCCGGGTCCTGGGCGGCGCGGTCCTGGGCGACGGCGGCCAGGACCTCCCGCAGGGAGCAGGTGGGGCAGGTGGAGGGCATGGGGACGTCTAGTCTGACCGGTTCGTCGTCGAAGCCCTCGGCCGAGCTGTGGCTGACAAGCCGGACCAGGTCGTCGTCGGCGTCGCTGCTGCCGACCTCGTCGTCGGCGCCGAAGTGGAGCCCGGCGCGGATGACGACGGCGTCCTGGCCGGCCAGGGCGAGGTCGACCAGGTCCAGCAGGGCGGGGTCGACGGCGCCGATGACGGCCAGGGTGTGCCGGCCGTCGGCCGGGGAGCCGGGGATGTCAGCGAGGTTGCCGGCAAAGTCATCCGAGGGATCGGTCACGAGGTCCTCCAACAGAGTTGACGAAACTGAGAATCATTCTTATATCATGCTCGTCATGACCACCTACTGCCAAGTCACGGGGGCCCGGCCTGTCTTCGGCCGGTCCGTCTCCCACTCCCACAAGCGCACGCCCCGGCGCTGGGACCCCAACCTGCAGCGCAAGCGCTACTGGGTGCCCTCCCTGGGGCGCACCGTGCGCCTGACGGTGTCCGCCAAGGGCATCCGCACGATCGACAAGCTGGGCATCGACGTCGTCGTGGCTCAGATGCTCGCCCGAGGGGAGAAGCTGTCATGAGCGGAGCCAAGGGCAAGGACCTGCGGCCGATCATCAAGATGGTCTCCACCGCGGGGACGGGCCACACCTACGTGACCCGCAAGAACCGCCGCAACACCCCCGACCGGCTGGTGCTGCGCAAGTTCGATCCGGTGGTGCGCCGGCACGTGGAGTACAAGGAGTCGCGCTGATGGCCAAGAAGTCCAAGATCGCCGCCGAGCTGCGGCGCCAGCAGGTGGTGGAGCGTTACGCCGAGCGCCGTGCCGAGCTCAAGCGGGTCTCGGTCAACCCTCACCTGAGCCAGGACGAGCGCGATGAGGCGATGGCGGCGCTGCACGCACTGCCGCGAGACGCCTCCCCCACTCGCCTGCGTCGGCGCGACGCGGTGGACGGTCGCCCGCGCGGGCACCTGCGCGTCACCG
>CAJZFF010000215.1 GCA_915069725.1 uncultured Actinomyces sp. | reverse complement strand
CTACCCCTTTGGGGCGACCGCCCCCGATGGGCACCGCCTGCGCGTGTGCGCCACCGATACCTCGAACTTCGTCTGACTCGAGGCCGTCGGAGCCCCGCCCGTCACCGGGTACGGGCCTCGATGCGCCTCGCCAGTGCCCCCAGGGCCCAGTTCACGATGACGTAGGCGACGGCGATGATGACGTAGGTCTGGAAGAAGACGGACAGGCGGGCGTCTATCTTCGCCTGACCGATCATCGTGGAGCCGCGGTACATGAGCTCGGGGTAGGCAAGCACGTAGGCGAGCGTTGTGCCCTTGATGATGGTCACCATCTGCGTGACGAGGGTCGGGAGCATGAGGCGCAGTGCCTGCGGCGCCAGGATAAGACGCATCGTGAGAGATCTGCTCATTCCCAGCGCCAGTGCGGCCTCCGTCTGGCCTCGGTCCAGGGCCCGGACGCCTGAGCGGAAGACCTCCGCCGTCGTCGCCGAGGTGCACATGACGATGGGCAGGGCCAGCTTCCAGAAGTCCGAGACGTCCACGAAACGCGGAACCACCAGCACGAAGAAGTAGACGAGCAGCAGCATCGGCACCGCCCGCATGGCATCGATCCACAGGCCGACCAGCCACCTGATGGGGCGGTTGTCCAGCAAGCGGAGCCAGCCCAAGGCGATTCCCAGGGGGAAGGTGAGCACGGCGGCGACGCCCCCCAGGGTCAACGTGGTGCCGGCCGCCTCCAGGAGCTGACTGACGACCGACTGCCCCAGGAAGTAGCGCCACTTGGGATAGTCGAGCTGTCCCGCGAGGTCCAGCCGGTAGAGGACCGCAGCCGCCAGCGCCGCAATTCCAATGACGGCGACGACTGATCCGATGGCGATCAGGATACGCCCCCGCGGCCCGGGCTCATCGAAGAGCAGTGCCGCATCCGTTGCCCCGGAGCCCTGACTCCGCTGGCGACGTGGACGGGGCTCCGTCATCGGCATGACGTCTGAACTCATGCTCGCCCCCTCCCCATGAACTCGAGACGCCTCTCAAGGAGCCCGCCGAACTTCGTGGCGGCAAAGGCGATGGCCAGGTAGGTAAGACCAGAGGTGAGGAAGGTGATGACTCCTGCGGCTCGATCCTGGTTGATTCTCTGCGTCACGGCCGTCAGCTCGACGACGCCGATCGCCGCGGCGAGCGAGGAGCCGATGAGGCAGGCGATGAAGATGTTGACCAGTGGCTGGATCGTGCGGGCCAGCGCCTGGGGCAGGACGATGCCGCGAATGATGAGCCCGAAGGGCATGCCCAGCGCACGGGCGGCCTCGACCTGTCCCTTGGGCACCGAGTTGATCCCGCTGCGGACCGTCTCACACACGAATCCCGACGAGGAGAAGACCAGCGCCACGATCACCGACCAGAACAACGGGATGGTGATACCGACATGAGGCAGCGCCAGCCCAACAAGCACCATGAGGCACAGATTGGGGATATTGCAGGCCACTGTCACCCACGCCGCACCCAGCGCACGCAGCGGAGGGATGGGACCGACCCGGAAGATGGCCATGAGCGATCCCAGGAGCAGCCCACCCAGGTAGGACAGGACGGAGATCACCAGCGTGACCAGCAGCCCCCAACCGATAGCAGGGAGATTGTCGGTAATGGCACTCACAGTCGCCTCCTTGAACGATGCGGGTCGTCACCATGACGGGAATGCTGTCGGCTGCCGCGCCGTCGGCCCTGCGGCGGGTCCGCTCAGGCCGACGACGCAGCGAGCCTGACAGGCAGTGAGGTCGTTCAGGAGCTCTGCGGGCTCGCGTCACCGCCGGCCGAGGACCCAGGCACCGAACCGATGGCCGGGGGCTGAGGAGCGTCGCCACCGAGGGACTTGCCGATCGTCGCCTCCCAGATCCTCTTCCAGGTGCCGTCGTCCTCAATCGTCTTGAGGAAGGTGTTGACGAAGGCCTGCGCCCCGGAGTCCTTGGGAAGTCCGATGCCGTAGGGGTCCTCGGCGAAGGTCTCACCGACGATCTTGACCTTGTCATTGGACAGGACCTCGCTCTTGAGCAGGGACTGGTCCACGACGTAGGCCTTAACCTGCCCGCTCTCGACGGCGGCGACGCACTTGGCCTGGGTGTCGAAGGGCTTGGCGGTGGCCTTGGGGGCGTACTTCTTCAGGGCGGCGGCCGACGAGGAGTTGGACTGGACCGCGACGTCCCCGGTGAGGGTGTCGACGCCGGTGATGTCCTTGTTATCGGCCTTGACCAGGATGGCCTGGCTGGAGGCGTAGTAGGGGCCTGCGAAGTCGATCTTCTTGGCCCGCTCCGGGGTGATCGTGTAAGTGGCGATGACGGCCTTGACCGTGCCGTTGGTCAGGACGGTCTCGCGCGTCTCGGAGGTGACCTGCTGGACCTCGAGGAGAGAGCGGGCGTCGTCTCCGCCGATGATGTAGCGGGCCAGCGCCTGGGCGATGGCCGCATCGAAGCCGGAGATCTTCTTCGTCTTGGAGTCCTCCCAGGAGAAGACCTCGGAGGTCTTGGTCCCACCGGTGACGAGCTTCTTCGCCTCCTTCACGGAGGCGGCCCAGGGGGAGGCGGCCACGACGTCGGCGGCGGCCACCGGACCGGAGTTGATGGCCTTGTCGTAGTCGGCATCGGAGGCCGACGACGAGGCGACGGCCTTGCCGTCGGCGCCCGTGTCAGCGCAGGCGGCCAGGACGCCTGCCAGGGAGAGGGCGCCGGTCGTGGCCAGGAGTCCGCGGCGGGAGAGGGTGGTCATGGTGTTCCTTTCGTTCGGACGGGGAGGGGCCGTCCCAGGCGCTGGGCCTGCGGTGGTCGCCGCACTCGGGAGGAGGTGCGGTTCAGGGTTCAGTGGCTGAGCACCTTGGAGAGGAAGTCGCGGGCGCGCTCGGTGCGCGGGGAGGAGAAGAACTCGGCGGGCCGGCCGGACTCAACGATCTGACCGCTGTCCATGAAGACGACCCGGTCGGCGACCGAGCGGGCGAAGCCCATCTCGTGGGTGACGACGAGCATGGTCATGCCCGAAGCAGCCAGGTCCTTGATGACGTCGAGGACCTCATTAATCATCTCCGGGTCCAGGGCGCTGGTGGGCTCATCGAAGAGCATGAGCTTGGGGTCCATGGCCAGCGCGCGGGCGATGGCGACGCGCTGCTGCTGACCTCCCGAGAGCTGAGAGGGACGCTTGTCGGCCTGGTCCTCCAAGCCGACTCGGGCCAGCAGCTCACGGGCCCGCTCCTCAGCCCGCCCCCGGGGGATGCCGCGCACCTTAATGGGCGCCAGGGTGATGTTGTCCAGCACCGTGCGGTGCGGGAAGAGGTTGAAGGACTGGAAGACCATTCCCACCTCGGCGCGCAGCTGAGCCAGGGCCCGGCCCTCCTGAGGCAGCGGGACTCCGTCAATCTCGATCTGCCCTTCCTGGATCGGCTCGAGGCGGTTGACGGTACGGCACAGGGTCGACTTGCCCGATCCGGAGGCGCCGATGCCGGCGACAACCTCACCACGGTGGATGTCGAGGGAGACGTCGTCGAGAGCCTTGAAACGGCCGTAGTACTTGGTGACATTGCTGATCCGCACCAGGACGTCATCGTCCCGGTCTGCGGCGGCCTGGTCAGGAGAGGGTGCGGATGCGGTCACGAGTACCTCGTCTCAACATGGATATGGGAGCGTCATCTGTCTCATCGACAGCAACAGCAACACATCCGCATGCGCACCGCATTCCTCCTTGGCTTGTGTCGGCCTACACATGTCAGAGAGTTCCAACCTCTCGTCAGGAAGAGTAGCACCGTCTCCAGCCGGAGCGTCAACCGTCTCACAACTCCCCCGAACCTGGGACGATGCTCACACGCCATACAGGGCGCCTAACCGCGTACGCCGACCGCGCGGTCGTAGTCTCATCTGCATGAGTCCCGCGAATACCACCGATCCGCGCCGCCGCCTCCAGCCCGAGCAGCGTCGGGAGGAGCTGGTGAGAGTCGGCGTCGAGCTGTTCGCGGAGGGGACGCTCGACCGCACTCACGTCAACGAGATCATCAAGCGGGCCGGTGTCTCACGCACGCTCTTCTATCACTACTTCCCCTCCAAGATGGCCTTCGCCCGAGCCATCGTGGAGTACGAGATCCTTCACCTTCACGGCCTGGTCGAGCAGCAGACGGCACTGACCCTGGAAGGGGCGATCTCCACGTTCGCGGGCTACGTGAAGGCCAGGCCAGACAGCCTTCGAGCGCTTCACACCGGAGGTCTTGACCAGGACCCTGAGATCGCGGCCGCGCTGGCCACCAGCTTCGAGCGTTACGAACGCCTCGTCCTCATGCTCATGGGCATCCCCGAGCCCGACGCGCGTGCCATGTTCGCCGCCCAGGTGTGGATCAGCACCATGATCTCCCTGTGCCTGGCCTGGCTGGATCACCCCGAGATCAGCCAGGAGACCATCACGAACATGTCCGCCCAGACACTGCGGAGCCTGGTGTCCCAGGCTCGCCAGGGCGCCGAGCACACCCC